>CAYUEH010000290.1:0-7060 GCA_964442465.1 uncultured Laspinema sp.
GGGTCAGACTCGCTTGTTTATCGAGTCTTGGACCTTGAGATTTTATTAAGTTTTTTAAAATTATCACCCGAGCCGAAAAAAATAGCCCTATAATTGCGTAATGTTTTGAGCTGGTTAGGGAAGGGTAAAATCCTTGTCAAGTATGACTCTCTAGCGCGAGATGAATTGTATATCCAATCAGCCAAAAACACCAGAAATTCGAGGAACTTTTCAAGTTTATGAGTGAAACGCCGAACTACCGCTTTGAGACCCTACAAGTTCATGCCGGACAGGAACCAGCCCCAGGGACAAATGCCCGTGCTGTTCCAATTTACCAAACCACTTCTTATGTCTTCAATGACGCGGACCACGGAGCCAATTTATTTGCCCTAAAAGAATTCGGGAATATTTATACCCGAATTATGAACCCGACCACCGATGCCTTTGAAAAGCGGATTGCTGCATTAGAGGGAGGGGTGGCAGCCTTAGCGACATCCAGTGGTCAAGCGGCCCAATTTTTGGCGATCGCCACGATATGTGAAGCCGGAGATAACATTGTTTCCACCAGCTTTGTCTATGGCGGCACCTACAATCAATTTAAAGTAGCCCTGCCTCGTTTAGGCATTAATGTTAAGTTTGTCGATGGAGATAATCCAGAAGATTTCCGAAAGGCGATCGATGACAAAACCAAAGCAATTTACTTAGAAAGTATCGGGAATCCTAAATGCAATATTCCTGATTTTTCTGCCATTGCCGATATCGCCCATGAACATGGAATTCCCTTAATTGTAGATAATACCTTTGGTTGTGGGGGTTACTTATGTAAACCCCTCGAACATGGTGCAGATATCATTACGGAATCGGCCACAAAATGGATTGGCGGTCATGGAACCTCTATTGGTGGGGTGATTGTCGATTCGGGTAAATTTGATTGGGGAAATGGCAAATTCCCCATCTTTACCGAACCCTCTCCCGGTTATCATGGGATGAATTTCTATGAAACCTTTGGACCCAAGAGTCCCTTTGGAAATATTGCCTTTATCATTCGCGCCCGAGTCGAAGGATTGCGCGATTTTGGACCGGCTATGAGTCCATTTAATGCCTTCTTACTCTTGCAGGGGTTAGAAACCCTTTCCCTGCGAGTTCAGCGTCATGCTGATAATGCGATGGAGTTAGCAAAATGGCTCTCCAAGCATCCCAAGGTGGAATGGGTTAAATATTCTGGACTCAAGGATAATCCCTATCACAAGTTAGCCAAAAAATACCTAACTAATGGGTTTGGCTGTGTGGTCAATTTTGGGATTAAAGGTGGCATGGAAGCGGGCCGAGAATTTATCAATAATGTGCAGTTAGCCAGCCATTTAGCCAATGTCGGCGATGCCAAAACTCTGGTGATTCATCCCGCCTCGACGACTCACCAACAATTGAGTGAAGAGGAACAAAAATCCTCTGGGGTCACCCCGGATATGGTTCGGGTGTCTGTGGGAATTGAACATATTGAGGATATCAAGGCAGATTTCGACCAAGCGTTTAAAAAGGCTTAGGAATTAACCTTGTCCCGGGTTGGCAGGAGACTGGGTTCATTACAGGAGCCCGGTCAAGTAGGGTGGGCACTGCCCACCATAATTCCGGTGGGCAGTGCCCACCCTACGTTTACTAATCCGCACCGGATGAGCAATTTCATGATCTAAAAAGCAGAACCCAGAACGAGATTGGATTACAATAGAAAGAATAAAAATTAAGGGGACTCGGTGACCGGCGAGGGGTTGAAGGTAGCAACAAGCCGTCAGCGAATGCCCAAAGCTAACGGTTATAAGACGCCAGGAGCGTTTATTAGCCGATTGTTCACTGACCCACGATGCGATCGCCAGCAAAAGAGATGAAACATTATGAATGACACCCGATATATTTCCCCGGAAACCCAGTTTTGTGAACTTACACAACCCGTTATCCTAGAATCCGGCCAGGTTTTGATCGGGGTGCAAGTCGCCTATCGCACCTGGGGTAAGCTGAATCCCGAACGAGATAATGCCGTAGTCATCTGCCATGCCTTAACCGGATGGGCGGATGCGGATCAGTGGTGGGACCCTTTATTTGGCCCCGGAAAAGCCCTGGATACGGAAAAAGATTTTATTATTTGCACCAACGTCCTGGGGAGTTGTTACGGCACCACCGGCCCCACCTCGGTCAATCCAGAAACCGGATGTCCCTACGGTCCCGATTTCCCTCGGATTACGATTCGGGATATGGTGCGAGTCCAGGCGGCATTGCTGGATGAGTTGGAAGTCGCCAAAGTCAAGCTGGCGATCGGGGGGTCATTAGGCGGGATGCAGGTCCTGGAATGGGGGGTGATGTATCCAGAAAAAGTGGAGGCGATCGCCACCTTTGCCGCCTCGGGAAGACATTCTCCCTGGTGCATCGGACTCAGCGAAGCCCAACGCCAAGCCATTTATGCGGACCCCTACTGGCGCGGTGGCTATTACACCATTGAACAACCCCCTGCTGCCGGATTGTCTGCGGCGCGGATGATGGCGATGTGTTCTTATCGCAGTTGGGCCAGTTTAGAGCAAAAATTCGGGCGCAACAAAAGTGCCGATGGCAATTGGGAAATCGTCAATTACCTGCAATATCAAGGCCAAAAACTGGTGAATCGGTTTGATGCCAATAGTTACATTACCCTGACTTACGCGATGGATAGTCACGATGTCTCTCGCGGAATCGGGGATTATAATTCGGTGTTGGCGAGTATCCAGCAACCGACTCTGGTGGTGGCGATCGACTCGGATGTGCTTTATCCTCCGGTGGAACAGGAGAAGTTAGCCGAGTTGATTCCAAATGCTCAACTGGGGTGGTTGAATTCTCCCCACGGTCACGATGCGTTTTTAATTGATATGGAAGATTTGAATGCAATGGTGGTGAATTTCCGCCAGTCCCTGGAGTGGAATGCTGCCAATCGCGATCGCTCTCATCTCTCCCGGATTTGGCGGGTGGATAATTAGGTCTATAACAACCCCGCACCCTGAAGGGTGCGGGTTTTTACAGACCTTTGACAACCGGATTCCGTATAACATCGAACCCTAAAGTAATGTAGAGGCGATTCGCGAATCGCCTCTACATTACTTTAGGGTTAAGGAGTGCAAGCATCTTGCTCGCTCTAATGCTTATCCCGGGGTAGAAAAGTTAGCCGGTTGTTTCAGGGAAGATTTCGCTTCCACGCTTACGGACCCTCGGATATCAATTTGTACCGATTGCGCCTGGGATTTAATTCCGGCTTTCTGCCATGCTTCGACCATTGCGATCGCCACATCTGCGGACTGCCCTTGAGAGGATAACGCCAACAGGGTGGGACCGGCACCACTAATGGTCAACCCGTAGGCTCCCGCATTTAACGCTGCTGCATGAACCGCATCATAACCGGGAATCAAATCCTTGCGATAGGGTTGATGGAGGCGATCGCTCATGGCAACGCGCAACCATTGAGGATTGTTGGTGGCTAATCCCCGTAGGAGTAACCCCAAATGGGCGGTATTGTAAATCGCATCTGCCCGGGTGTAGTGGGTTGGCAGGACCAGGCGTGCTGTTTCGGTGGCTAACTCAAAATCCGGAATCGCTACCACCGGGACAATTTTTGAATGCCAGGGCACGTCACAGATTTCCCAACCCTGTGCCTCCGTTGCCAGTTCTGACGGGATGGATGCTGCCAGACGACATCCTCCGAGTAAGGCGGGAACGACGTTATCGGGATGCTTTTCCATGTCGATCGCCAGATCCACCAGTTGTAGTAGAGTCAGGGGTTTTCCGGCGAGATGATTGGCACCGATTAATCCACCGGCGATCGCCGTTGCCGAACTTCCCAGTCCTCGCGCTAGGGGAACTCCCAGTTCTATTTCGATTTCGACCGGCGGTGGGGATTGGCCGAGATGGGCGTAGAATTTAGCAAAGGCTTTATAGACGAGGTTGGTTTCATCAGTAATCACGCGATCGGCTTCTAATCCCTTGACGAGAATCTGGAGGGTTTTTTGATCGGGTGTGGATGGATTGAGGGCGATCGGTGAAAATTTAAACTGGTTGTACAGGGTTAATGCGGCCCCAAAACAGTCAAAACCAGGCCCGAGATTAGCAGTGGTAGCCGGAACGGTAACGGTAACGGTGGAGTGGGTAGAAGACATCAAAGGTTTTAAGGGAGTACGTTTCGTCGATTGAGAAAAAAGTTAAAAAATTTCTAAGGCGTCAGTTCCGGATTAAATCCGTAGGACAAGAAACCCGGTTTCTGTGGCGAATTGGTTGCTGATTAGCAAAAATTTTCTCAAGAAACCGGGTTTCTAACCTCTGGCAAAATCTAATTAGAGGAATTTGCACAGAGGTCTCATGGAATAACAGTCAAAGTTCCGCGCCTGAGAGGATGAGGATCTGCTATTTCTTATCTTCACATTTAACAGGGATGACGCATCTAAAATTTTCGCTTTTTCTGTTCTTTATCCAAGACGATCGCGCCCACCCAAGCCAGTAATCCGATCGCCACGGGAAAGGATGCTTTTCCGATCGCCCCAAATAAAATGGCCCCAAATATTACCACGAAAGCGGTCATCACTGCATCAGGAACGACGACTTTTTTCTCGTTGGGGGTAGCCGCGAGAATTTGCACCCCGGCATAGCCGACTCCCACCACCGCAATCCAGGCAGAATTCGAGATTCTCTGGGATAGAGCCGGTTCCTCTAGGACGCCTATCCAGGTTTGAGTGGCGATGATTCCACCCACGGCTAAAACGGTAGCCCCGGCCCCAGCTAAATAGAGAATATCAAGTTCTACCGCACTTAATTTTTTGAGGAGGAGGCGAAACAGATAATGACAGGCGATCGCCACAAGCAAAGTACCGAGGGTCACCGCGAACGACTGGACCCCGAACAGGGCCGTTTCTTTAGCAGTAGCCCCTCGCCTAGCAATGGCCCAAAACCCTGCGAGTAGAAATGCTCCCACTCCAGTTACACCACTGACCCCAATGATAGTTTTAGCCAGGAACTTGAGGGTAAATTCAATCACGCATTCCCGTCGAGTTCCCAGGGAGAGTAATGAACTGTTGGCAATATGCTGGGCGATCGGCCAAAACAGGACCAATCCAGCCGGTATGGATAACGCTAGTTTCCAGGTTATGGAGTCGAGTCCGACTACCACCCAACCCCATACTGCCCCCAAAGCCACAACCAGGGAGAGTCCAAGAAGAAAGAGTGAGCGTTGCATCCCCATTGGGTAAATCGCAGGTAGTTATGAGTTTTTCATTGTTCAAGGATTTTATCGCATTTATTCTGGCACGCCCAACAATCTCTGAACAACCATCCCCGGGGTTTTTACCCCTGATCCGGGGGATGAGTTAACTAACTCATCGGCGCACTCACGACTCGCTCGGATTCATAGCTCGAACTGCCGCCTGTGGTTAAATAAAAGTAGCGCCTCGTCAGTTCCGGTAAAACCGCCTCGGCAAAATTCGCGCCCTCCACATTCGTTCCCACTAACGTGGCATGACTCAGATCCGCTTCCACCAATTTTGCCCGATTTAAAGAGGCCCAATTTAAGTTAGCTTTCTGGAGAGAGGCTCCCGTTAAATTGGCTCCACTGAGGTCCGCCCCCATTAAACTCACCGATCGCATCGTGGCATAAGCCAGATTAGCCGCAATCAGGTTCGCACCCTCTAAATTAGAGTTACTCAATTTGGCTTGCTGGAGATTGATGCCATTGAGATTCACCCCATTCAGGTCCACCCCATTTAAATAGGCTCCCTCTAGAGTAATGCCATTTAAATTCGCACCATAAAGCATCGCACCGCTGAGTCTGGCACAATTCAGGAGTGCCCAACTGAGGTTGCTCCCCGTCAGATTGGCTGCTCGCAGATTGACCCATTCCATATTGGCTCCAGACAAATTTGCACTCCGCAGGTTGGCGCTTCTGAGGTTCGTGCTATTGAGGTTCGCCGCGCTGAGTTTGGCTCTCGGTAATTTTGCTTTGACTAAAATTGCACCACAGAGCGATGCTTTGGTCAGATCCGCATCCATCAATTTCGCGTTTTCCATCTTGGCATAGCTCAGATTCGCCCATTGCAATGCCGCCTTACTCAAGTCAGCTTTAGTCAGATTTGCTCGACTCAAATTCGTCCCCCGCACCACGGCATGGCTGAGATTGATCCCGACTAGGTGGCAGCGGCTGAGATCGGCTCCACTCAGATCCACCCCCGCAAAGTCCCTCTGACCCATTTCATACCGTTCAAGTAGTTCGCTAACGTTCATCGGATTCATTGCTCCCTCGATTTTTGTAAAAAACTCGGCTCTCTCAACGTTTTTGTATTGGGACGTGGTTTAGGGTTGGCTAGGATCAACAGAATCCTCTAAAAATTTAACGGTCTGACCTAGTTCTGCCTCAAGCCCTAAATCCCTGACTGTCCAAAAAATTAAATAATTTCTTCATATTGTCATTGTACGCTTAAAGAAGGCTACATCATAATAAGTTTTGTTCCAAATATTCTCTGCATCGCCGGGACACTGAGATCGGGTAAAAATCTGGTTCGAGAAGCTGCTCTCTTTCCCTAGTATTCCCCTGTTGAGGCAGTAGAATAACTTACTCCCTCAACAGCCCAGTCCCAGCTTTGCTCATCGCAGTCTCGACCCTGGAGATCTGTAGGGATCGAGGATTCATCCCAGATTGATGCTTGACTATCCCGGGGAGGCGATCGCCTTTTTCCCACCCCGAGCAAAATCCAGGAGATTTACCGACTTATTCTGCTTCGGCTGTAATCAGATCCAAGGCGCGATCAATCAGTTCTGCTCGATTTACTTTCTCTTCTAACTCCCGCACCTCGTAACGCCCTTCTTCCACTTCTAGGGATGCTTCATCAATCGCATTAATATAGGCTTCTTCTACGGTTTCCCGTAACTCTTCCCGACTCAAGTAATAACCCCCAGCTTTCCGCCGCTTGTTTTCCCGCTCAATTTCCCGAACTGAATTGCGAATCAAGACCTCCCAAGACCGCGTAGACCGATTTTCTACTTGCTGCTTAATCAGATGAATCAGTAAAATCACCGCATAACTGCG
>CAYUEH010000291.1:0-2566 GCA_964442465.1 uncultured Laspinema sp.
GCTTTGGGTCGTCGGGGGGCGACGGTCAATTGTGCTCGCCTGCCAATCACACTATCCACCAATCGTTGATGAATGCCAATGATTTGAGCACTGTGCAACACCACGCTATGTTCTAAATCTGCTTCAATTAACTTCACCCGATCGGCGATACTGCTATAAGGACCAATAAAGCAGTTTTCCAGATAACAATTTTCGCCAATAATTACCGGACCGCGAATGGAACTGTTAATCACTTTCGTCCCTGCCCCAATTTGAACCCGCCCAATAATCTGACTTTTATCATCCACTTCGGCATGATTTTGGGCCTCTAATTGCGTATCCAGGATGATCCGATTCGCTTCGAGGAGGTCATCTTTTTTCCCGGTATCCAACCACCACCCCTCTAGGGTGCAGGATTCCACGGAGGTTTCCCAGTCGATCAGGCGTTGAATGGCATCGGTAATTTCCAACTCTCCTCGGGCGGAGGGTTGGATATTGGCGATCGCCTCGTGAATCTGGGGAGAAAAAAAGTAAATTCCGACTAAAGCTAAATTAGACGGCGGGTCTTTAGGTTTCTCAACTAAGGCTAAAACTTTCCCCTTCTCATCCACTTTTGCCACCCCAAAGGCGCTGGGATTCGCGACGGGACGCAGGAGAATTAACGCATCCAATTGTTCGGCTTTAAACTTATCCAAAAACGGATTCAGCGGCCTTTGAATCAAGTTATCTCCGAGATACATAATAAACGGAGCATCCCCTAAAAATGGCCGAGCAATTTTCACCGCATGAGCTAAACCTGCGGGTTGTTCTTGTAAAATATAGGTGATTTTGGCACCGAAGCGATCGCCATTCCCGGTCAGGGATTTCACCTCTTCCCCGGTTTCCGGACTAATAATAATGCCAATCTCCGTAATTCCGGCAGCCACAATGCCTTCAATGCCATACCAGAGAATCGGCTTATTGGCCACCGGCACTAACTGTTTAGCACCGGAATAGGTCAGAGGTCGGAGTCGAGTGCCTTTTCCACCGGACAGAATCAGTGCTTTCATATCAATAATTAACTGCTAAAATTCCGGAGCATTTGTCTGAGTCCCTGTCGCCAGTGGGGGGGATAAGTTCCCAACGTTGCAGCAATTTTCGCCAAGGAGAGGACCGAATAGGCGGGACGACGGGCGGGAGTAGGATACTCTTCGGTAGAAATGGGCTTAACCCGCTGGATTTGCAGGGGAAAACCCAGGGCCTGGGCTTCTTCAAAGATGGCGATCGCAAAATCATACCAACTGGCAACCCCGCTATTGGTGTAATGGTAAGTCCCCGAGGGAATCGACAACTGAATCATCGAGGCGATCGCCGCCGCTAAATCCCCCGTCCAAGTCGGACTCCCCACTTGATCCGTCACCACCCCTAATTCCTCCCGTTGGGACCCCAAGCGCAGCATCGTCTTGACAAAATTGCCAGAACCCCCAGTCCCGTAAACCCAAGCAGTTCTGAGGATAATCGCATCTCCCCCCACCTGGCGAATTGCTTCCTCGCCAGCGAGTTTTGATGCGCCATATTGTCCTAATGCATGGGTGGGGTCGGTTTCGCGATAGGGATGAGACTGAGTGCCATCAAAGACATAATCTGTGGAAACATGAATCAACCGCGCCCCTAATTGATGGCACTCAGCCGCCAAAATTCCCACTCCGGTGCCATTAATTGCCATTGCCAGGTCCGGTTCAGTTTCAGCTTTGTCCACCGCCGTATAGGCGGCACAATTGACAACCACTTGAGGTTTAATCGTTGCCATGACGTGACGGATCGAGTCCGGGTTGGCTAAATCCAGAGTCTGGCGATCGCACCCCGTCACCTCACCCACCGCTTGCAGAATCGGAGACAATTCCTGTCCCAATTGACCCGTAATCCCGGTTAGTAAAATCTGGGTCATGCAAACACTTCCGCATCTTTCAAAGACAGACCGGCTTGGTCTTTTTCCGATAAAATCGGCGTAGCCCCATTTAAGGGCCAATCGATGCCCAAATCTGGATCATTCCACAGAATACAGCGTTCATGGTGTGGGGCGTAATATTCCGTGGTTTTGTACAGCACTTCCGCCATTTCTGAAACCACCAAAAAACCATGAGCAAATCCGGGCGGAATCCAGAACTGGCGGTGGTTTTCGGCACTGAGGAGACAACCGGCCCACTGTCCGAAGGTGGGAGAGTCTTTGCGAATGTCCACCGCCACATCAAACACGGCACCGACGACAACGCGGAGTAGTTTTCCTTGAGGCTGTTGAATCTGGTAATGTAGACCGCGCAGGACATTTTGGCGCGATCGCGAGTGGTTATCTTGGACAAACTCGGCGGTGATGCCAGTTTTTTGAGCAAAGGTGCGTTGGTTATAACTTTCCAAGAAAAAACCGCGATCGTCGCCGAAAACTTTCGGTTCGATAATCACGACATCAGGAATATCAGTGGGAATTATGTTCATTCAAAACTGTCAGGGATAGCAACCGGGAGTGTTTGGGTTTAAACTCAGCTCGCTCATCAATTTATCAGAATTGCTTGCCTTTAAACCGAGAGGTTTAAAAATTAGCACTGATTTT
>CAYUEH010000291.1:2666-5022 GCA_964442465.1 uncultured Laspinema sp.
TTTATCAGAATTGCTTGCCTTTAAACCGAGAGGTTTAAAAATTAGCACTGATTTTTCGGTCCGTTAAACTCAAGGGGGGAGTGGCGCAAAAAACCAATCCAGGGACTGTTGTAAACCGGGCATTTTCAAGGACAGACAGGGACCTGGATGGAGGGCGCTATCGAATTTAAGGTTCAGGGTAGCCACTGGGGTTCCTGATCCCAAGGGATCAAGGATCAAGATCGTGTACGTTCCTCTCTTCGGTCGTTTCCCTAAACGCCGTGGCGTTTATCCGGTATGTTCATGCAATCATTTCATAAATATTTCGCACACCCCTTGAACAGCAGACTTGTGAATCTGGCGGTGAAAGCTCGTTTATTTCCTTGTCTGGCAGCAACTGTCACGGTGGCATTGCTGTTAACTGGGGTCGGAGTCCTTAATTATTCTGAACAACAGCGGTGGAAACAGCAGCATCGCGCCAATGTCCTAAATGAAGTCAGCGCCATCCGGGCCCGGTTAGAACAGGGGTTAAACCAGCGACTGTTTTTGGAACGGGGGTTAGTCGCTTATATTAGCGCCCTCAATTCCAACATAGACCCTGAGCAGTTTGATAATCTAGCCCGGGTGATTGTCGCCAAACAACAGGGGATTCGCAGTATTGCCCTGTATGAAAATACCATTGTGAGTCATATGTATCCCCTGGCGGGGAATGAGGAGGCGATCGGGTTTGAACCGATGAGTATTCCCGAAGAACGGGAGGCGATTTTGCGGGCGATTCATACCCGCAGCACGGTTTTGGCTGGACCTGTGGACCTGTTTCCGCAAGGGATGGCGTTTATTAGTCGCACCCCGATATTTTTGACCCCTCCGGGTGCAGAGCCTGGAAGCGGGTCTTACTGGGGGATGGTGGGGATTATTATTGATCGCGATATTCTGTTTACCGAGGCGGGATTGCTCGGTGCCGATTCCCAACTGAAATATGCCATCCGAGGGAATGATGGATTGGGGGCTGCCGGAGGGGTATTTTTCGGGGACCCTCAAATTTTTAAGCAAAGTCCGGTGTTGTTATCGGTGATTCTGCCCAATGGATCCTGGCAATTAGCGGCAATCCCAGCAGAAGGATGGCCGCTAACTGCCCCCTTTTCCCGTTGGTTATGGTTCGGGGGTTCCATATTAGCGCTGTTGGCTGGGGGTTTGGTGTTTATTTTGGTCAGTGCACCGGCAAGACTCCAGGATGCCGTCAATCGCGCCACCACTGCCCTCAGAAATAGTGAAGAGGCCCTCAAACAGGCGAATTTGGATTTAAAACACCTCGATCGCCTCAAAGATGAGTTTTTAGCCAATACCTCTCACGAATTACGCACCCCCCTCAATGGCATTATTGGTCTAGCTGAGTCCCTGATTGATGGGGCCGCAGGCGCGGTGACGTCCCTCCAACAGAAAAATTTAGGGATGATTGTCTACTGTGGATATCGCCTCGTCCATCTGGTGAATGACCTGCTTGATTTTTCCAAGTTAAAACATAAAACCATTGAACTGCAACTTAAGCCGATTGGCATGAGAGAAATTGCCGAAATTACCCTCTCTATCTGTCAGCCTTTAATTGGGGATAAGAATTTACAATTAATCAATGGCATTCCGGCGGAGGTTCCGTTAGTGTTAGCCGATGAAAATCGGGTCCAGCAAATTTTACAAAATTTAATTGCCAATGGGATTAAATTTACCTCTATCGGTGTCATTGAAGTGTCGGCACAGTTGCGCGAATCGGTCACGAATACTCCAGAGCATCCTGGATATTTAGCGATTACGGTTTCGGATACAGGAATTGGGATTTCCGAGGATAAGTTAGAACGCATTTTTGAGTCGTTTGAACAAGCGGATGGTTCTACGGCGCGGGAATATGGGGGGACGGGATTGGGGTTATCGATTACGAAGCAGCTTGTGGAGTTACATGGAGGGGAAATCACCGTAGAATCCACGGTGGGAGTGGGGTCTCGATTTATCTTTACCTTGCCGATCGCCTCCGTTGAGATAACCAATGGCGAACTCAACCGTTCCCCATCGGTTACGACGCAAATTATCAAGGAAGAACGACAGCCGATCGCCTTTAATTCTTCCGGTAAAGCACCTATTTCACCGGAGGATTCCATCGCCACATTAACTCTCTTACATGAAGATGATAAGTCGGAACAATTTAAAATTTTAATTGTGGATGATGAGCCGGTGAATTTACAAGTTTTGGTGAATCATCTATCTCTACAAAATTATGCGATTACTCAAGCCTCTAATGGGATAGAAGCCTTAGAAGTGATTGAGCGTGGGTTTAAGCCGGATTTGATATTACTGGATGTGATGATGCCCAAAATGACGGGGTTAG
>CAYUEH010000291.1:5122-7036 GCA_964442465.1 uncultured Laspinema sp.
TTTAAGCCGGATTTGATATTACTGGATGTGATGATGCCCAAAATGACGGGGTTAGAAGTCTGTCAAAAATTGCGGGATGTGTTTCCAGCTACCGAAGTGCCGATTTTGATGTTAACCGCTAAAACTCAAATTGATGTCTTGGTGCAAGGGTTTGGTTCTGGGGCAAATGATTATTTGACCAAACCCATTTCCAAGAATGAATTATTGGCCCGAATTAAAACGCATTTAAGACTTTCGCATATTAGCCTAGCTTACAGTCGATTTGTTCCCCGCGAATTTTTACAACTGTTAAACAAAGAAAGTATTATTGATGTCAAGTTGAGCGATAGCGTCCATCAGTCGATGTCAATTTTGTTTTCAGATATTCGGGATTTTACCAGCTTAAGTGAACGGTTGACGCCGGAAGAAACTTTTAAGTTTATTAATGAGTATTTGTCCCGGATGGAACCGGCGATCGCAGCGAATCATGGGTTTATTGATAAATATATTGGCGATGCGATTATGGCCTTATTTAATGGGGAAGCCGATGATGCGGTGCAAGCGGGAATAGAGATGTTACGAAGTCTGGGGGAATATAATCGCGATCGCCTCGCCCGGGGAGAACAGCCGATTAAAATTGGCATTGGCATCAATACTGGGGATTTGATGTTAGGAACTGTGGGGGGAAAAACGCGCATGGATGGAACGGCGATCGGCGATGCGGTCAATTTAGCCTCTCGGATTGAAGGACTGACTAAAAAATATGATGTGTCCTTGTTAATTTCGGAGGGCACTTTTTCCCGGTTAAAAAATCCGGCTCAGTATGGAATTCGCAAAATCGAGACGGTGAAAGTCAAAGGCAAATCAGAATTAGTCACCGTCTATGAAGTGTTCGATGCCGATCCACCGGATCTGAAACTGTCCAAGCTAGAGACCAAACAAGACTTTGAAACTGCCTTATTTTACTACAACCAAAACTCACCAGAGGAAGCCCAGGAACTGTTTGAACGGTGTTTGTGCAAAAATCCCGAGGATAAAGTCGCCCAGGTTTATCGCGATCGCACCCAAGAACAGTTATCCTAACCTCACCGGAAATAGAAGGGTCATACCCAATTCGGGATTGAGCGGTTGGTTTTAACTTTGTTAGAGGCGATCGCTAACGGTTAGCAGCATTGTGGCGCTGTTCAAAACGCCTCCCCCCAGTCGCCCAACGTATTAACCCCTCCCATTCCGGTAACTGGGTCAGGCGATCGCGATCGAATCCCTCTCCCACATCCCGGGAAAATTCCGCAAAACTCTCCACCCAATGCACCACCGTTTCCACGGGCAAATAAGGCGAATAATTCCAAGACTGCTGTAAGAACTGAACCATTTCCTGTGGATGTCCAGTGAAATATAAATACCATCCAATCCACACCAAAGTGTTGTAACGCACTCGCTTTTCTATCAACCGAATTGACATCGGTACCTGTGGCAGGGAGAAAAAATTATCCATCACAGCAGCAAGAGAGTTTGCCTGGGGTAATCCTTTGTACATGGCACTACCGGGATGCTGACGATAGCAAACCGTTACCTGACGCAACCAATCGGCTTCACACCCCATCAGTGCCAGACGCAGCACCAAATCAGTATCTTCTGCGGGAGGAAATCGGCGATCGAACCCTCCGGCACGAATTAACCAATCCCGACGAAACATCATCGCACTGGGGAGTACAGGTTTCCAACGCAACCAAGATTCTAAATTGAGTTCCGGGACTTTTTCCCAGGGAGTGACTTCCATCAGGGGATTGCCCAGGCGATCGACCCTCCGCCAACCGCTGTGAACGATTCCGAGTTGGGGTTGCGCCGCAAATAAAGCCACTTGGGCGGTTAATTTGTTTGGCAAGAAGTAATCATCGGCGTCGAGAAAGGCGATCAACTCTCCCCGCGCTTCCT
>CAYUEH010000292.1:0-7024 GCA_964442465.1 uncultured Laspinema sp.
GGATTGTTCGCAGTCTCAACTCTAGCTCACAAGTCTGATACTAAATCCGGTTGATCAAAGCATTAAAAATTGTAGGGTGGGCAATGCCCACCTACAATTGCTCAACTTGTTTTTCAAGACCTATTCCAACCGCATTCCGTATGAGTTCAAGATGCACCCTGGCAGTTCGGCACAATCGCTTTTTTTCTCTGAAAATTCACGAGGGCATTTTTGCGGAGGTAACTCTCCCTGAATTTAACTAAAAAAAAGCCCGGTTTATCAACCAGACCGGTTAAAATTCTACAATAGAAAAAGCCCGCACCCTTAAGGGTGGGGCACTTGCGGACGAAGCGGTGCCTGGGCGGCGTCAAGAGTAAAAATGACTTGAGAGAACCGGATTTGGAAGAAGTCTAAAATGCCAATTCCAGATTATGCCTCGACAGTCGTCCCTAAACAGGCCGCTAAATCTTCCTCGGGAGTTCCGATCTCCTTGAGATTATAAGTCTGGGAAAGTAACTCAAACACCTTCGGAGAAATAAACGCAGGCAGTGTTGGCCCTAAGCGAATATTTTTAATTCCCAAATGGAACAGGGTCAGCAAAATTGACACGGCTTTTTGTTCATACCATGACAAAATCATCGACAATGGCAGTTCATTCACCCCCACCCCAAAGGCATTGGCTAAAGCTAGGGTAATTTGCACGGCTGAATAAGCATCATTACATTGACCCACATCCATCAAGCGCGGAATTCCGCCAATGTCTCCGAGTTCTTTATCAAAGAACCGGAATTTGCCACAAGCTAGGGTAAGCACCACGCAGTCTTCCGGGACTTTTTCCACAAATTCCGTGTAATAGTTACGGCTAGGTTTGGCCCCATCGCAACCGCCGACGAGGAAGAAGTGGCGAATATCTCCCCGTTTGACGGCAGCGATTACTTCATCGGCAACCCCCAAGACGGCATTCCGGGCAAATCCGGTGGTGACTTGGCGGGGGTCTCCGCGATCGGTAAATCCGGGCATGGATAAGCTACAGGCGATCGCAGGGCTAAAGTCACGGTTTTCTATATGGGCCAATCCGGGCCAACCCACAGGTCCACAGGTGAACACTCTATTAATATAGGTGTTGTGGGGAGGCATCAGACAGTTGGTGGTCATGACGATCGCCCCTGGGAATTGGGCAAATTCGCGGGTTTGATTTTGCCATGCGGTCCCATAATGACCATACAGATGAGGATATTTCTGCTTCAGTCCCGGATACCCATGCGCGGGTAACATTTCCCCGTGGGTATAGACGTAAATCCCCTGGTTAGCGGTTTGTTTGAGGAGTTCTTCTAGGTCCTTGAGGTCATGACCCGAGACGAGAATCGCTTTACCCGGTTGGGTTCCCAGGGGAACGCGGGTGGGGACAGGATGACCATAGTTGCCCGTATTTCCGGCATCTAAAAGTTCCATCGCCAAGAGGTTGATTTCCCCGACTTTTAAGGCCATTTGTACCCAGTCTTCTAAGGTCAAATCCACGGCGTCAAGTCCCGCTAAGGCTTCATGACAGAAGGCGTAGAGGCGATCGTCTTCCTGTCCCAGTTCTTGGGCATGGTAGGCATAGGCGGCGATGCCTTTGAGTCCATAAATAATGGTCAGTTTGAGGGAGAAAATATCAACGTCTTGGGCAGATTTGGAGATAAATCCATATTCTACATCCCGCCCTTGTTGGACTAATTCATCGAGGGTGGGGGCGGGTGCCAAGGTGGCGGGACCTTCGTCCAAGCGGACCTCGGGGGCCACAGTTTGCAGTTGCGCTTTCAATCCATCCCGCAGGGCGATCGCCTGATGGATATATTGAACAAAACTTTCGGGGTCGAAGTTGACGTTGGTGAGGGTGGAAAAGAGGGTTTCGCAGGTAAAGCGATCGGCTTCGGGGTTAATAATTCCGTGTTTCCGGGCGGCGATCGCCACTTGTCCAAGTCCGCGCAATAAATGGGTTAATAAATCTTGGAGGGCATCCACTTCAGGACTTTTTCCACAGGCACCCCATTGATAACAGGCTTCTCCACCGGCAGTTTGTTCGCATTGGCTGCAATACATGATGTTACCTCTCGGTCGCTTTCGTCTTGTGATCTCTACTCTAAGTTGGCCCTCGGGGAATGTCTTTGACTTAAGTCAAAGACAGCCAGATTTATACTCGATTCGGTTCTCATCATCAGACTGAGGCAGATTTGCAGCATTGATTCTAAATGGGCACAGGCGATTCTCGAATCGCCTCTACAGGGGTAGAGGTCAGGGGTCATAATGTAGGGGCGATTCGAGAATCGCCTCTACAGGGATAGAGAGTTCATGGATCAGTCCTGTGGGGGTGAGTTTTTTTCAACCCCATTCTGGATCGGCCCGTTTTGCCGGTAGAATTAAAGCAATCCGTTGATCCAGTCCCGGGAATCTAGTCTTGAAAGACCCATCTTTTGATAAACCAGCATTTCTTGCCCAAACTCCCCTGTTTCAGGGTTTACCCCCAGACCAACATCAGGCCCTGGCCCAGATTGCGATCGGCCAATCCTATCAGAAAGCAGAGGTATTGTTTTGGGAGGGGGATGATGAAAGAGTGGGTTTTTTCATCGTGATTTCGGGTCGAGTTAAAGTGTTTAAACAATCTCCGTTAGGCAAAGAACAGATTTTGCAACTCTTTGGTCCGGGTCAGCATTTTGCGGAGGTGCCAGCTTTTGATGGTCAACCTTTTCCCGCTTCTGCTGCTGCCCTAGAGTCCACTCAGGTGTTATTTTTTCCCCGGACTGCATTGGTGGCCTTGATGCAAGCTCATCCCAATATTGCCATAACTTTGTTAGGAATTTTTGCTCGTCATCTGCGGTGGTTGGCTCTTATGGTGGAAGATTTGTCGTTGAAGGATGTCCCGCAACGGTTGGCTGCTTATCTTCTGTACTTAAGTGATTCACCCCAGGGGACTTTAGAACAAGTGGAATTGGATATTACGAAAGGGCAATTGGCTGCTTTTCTGGGGACGATTCCGGAGACTCTCTCGCGGGTGTTTGGGAAACTGAGCAGTGAGGGGGTTTTGGAGATTGAGGGGGCGCGGATTCGCTTGTTAGATTTGTCCCGGTTGCGGGCGTTGGCGGGAATGTCGGAGTGAGGGTGCGGGGTGATGTTGCTGGGATTGAACCCTTATACCTGAAGTTGGGGGAAACACAAAGCATAGTTAACCCTCTGGTTTCCCCTGGGGTTGGGGAGTTGGGGATGCCTCACGATCGCCGATTTGGAGCGCGAGTTTTGTCACTTTTTGTTACGTGGATTGATTTTTTCTATCCCTTGTGTTAAAATTTATTCCTTTTGGCCTAAGTATATATTCTGTTTTCTATCGGGATCAACAAAAAGTTGCTGTTGTCCCGATTGTCTTGAAAGCGCGGGAGAACTGAGGGTGTCCAATGCGGCAGGGCGATGTTTTTCGAGTCCCTGAGTTAGAGGGAGCAATTGTAGGGTGGGCAATGCCCACCCTACAATTTTTAATGCTTTTATCAACCGGATTTAGTATTAGAGGGAGGTGAGGGGATGACAATTTTTATCTCTCCAGGGTGCATTTTTTTCCAGGATGACTAAAATATCTGGGAGGCACTTGATTTTTTATTCAAAGTGCTGATGCATAATCTATAAAATATTGTCAAGTAGCTAAAGCAATAAACAGCCCGAACAGACCCGTTAGCACCGTCCAAACCCCGAGGGGAGAGGGGTTAGAACATTGATAGCCAGGGGGAAAGCTCGCCGATTAATGTCCTGGCATCGTCCCCGAGGGCGATCGCCCTCGGGACAAGACTCAATCTGTTAAAAATTTTTGACGCGATCGCATTCGCGGGCAACAAATGGTTAGAAACACAGTATAATGAAAAACGTTGTATCGTTTGTAAAGATTCAGAAACCTTGACTAATCATATTCCCCCCGAATTTTTAACCGGAGTCGCTAAAGAACGCGGCGTTTCCGATGCTGAGTTAGAAACCGTTATGATGGCACTTGACGGCAATTCCACCGCCGCGATCGCCACGATCCTAGGAATCAGCAACATTGCCGTTCGCAAACGACTCGGCGAAGTCTACAGAAAATTTAGCATTTACGGGCGCGGTCCGGGCAAACTGGCCGAATTGCGGCATCAGCTATTCTATCAATACCAAGCCCAAGAAACAGAAGCACCAGCACCCACAAAAACCAAAGGGAAAGCCAAAGCCGAACCGGCTACAACTTCCCGCAAAAAAACTCAACCGGCAGCCGCTGAACCGGCTACCGAAGTCGTCTCCACCGGAAGTCGCAGCCAAGATTGGGGTGAATCGCCGGATGTATCCCAATTTTATGGACGCACCGAAGAACTTAAAATCCTAGAAGAATTAATTATCGATGAAAGCTCTCGGTTAGTCACCCTTTTAGGCATGACGGGTATCGGTAAAACCGTACTTTCCGTCCAAATTGCTAAACAACTCGAAAGCGAGTTTGAATTCGTGGTGTGGCGGTCCCTCTGTGCCACCCCCAAACTCGAAGACTTGTTAGGGAACCTGCTGCAAACCCTTTCCACCCAAAAGAAACCGGATATTCCCGATGATCTCAGCGGCAGAATCTTACGCCTGCTAGACTTCCTGAAAAAAAATCGCTGCCTGATCATCTTAGACGATATCGATGCCTTGCTCCAGGGGGATGAACTCGCCGGGAATTATCGTCCAGGATTTGAAAACTATCGCGATTTCATCAAACGCATTGCCCAAACCAATCATCAAAGCTGTTTCGTCCTGGTTACCACGGAAGAACCCGCTGAAATTGCCTTGTTGCATGGGGAAAAAGTCCAGACCCTGCAACCGATGGATTCCCACGAAATCGCCCGGGAAATCTTTGCCGATAAAGGAGTGCCCCCCACGGAGAAAGAGTGGGGTGAACTGGTTAAACGCTATGGAGATAATCTCTTGGCGTATAAAGTTGTGGCTACAACCATTAAAGAATTCTTTAATGGAAATACCGCCACTTTCCTCAAAGCGACCGAGTTGTTTATCGAAGATACGCTGACTCAGTTACTAGAGCAGCATTTCGGGCGCTTATCTCCCTCAGAAGAAGAAATCTTGTACTGGTTGGCGATCGCCAAGACTCCGGTTACCCTGTCCCGCTTGCGCGAGGATATGTTATTACCCGTATCCCTTTCGGATATGCTCAAAAACCTCGATTCCTTGGATCGCCGCGCCTTAATCGAAAAACAGGAAACAGCCAGCGACATTTTCTTCACATTACAACCGTTGATGATGAAGTTTGTCACCACTAAATTAGTGGAAAATGCCTGTGAAGAAATTAAAGAGTTGGTCAAAACTCAAAAACTCTCAAGTTTAAGACTTTTAATCCAACTCAATCTCGGCGCAGTGCAGACTACCGGCAAAAAAGGCAAAGCTGCTGCTCAGAAACCCCAAATGGTGCAACAGATTAAAAACCAGTTGCAACTTTTCGTGATGCGCAGTGGGGGATATGATGAGTTGATTACTCAACTCGAAGCCATTGCTGGAAAACTCGAAGATAAAACCCAAATGGATGTGGGATATGCCAGCGCTAACCTTCGTAACTTGCTTGCAATTATGGCAGGTTAAACGGGGTTTTCCCTAGGCGATCGCCTAGAGAACCCACTCTAAATCGGGGAAATTTGGCTTAAGGTAGACAGCTTTTCACAAAAAAATGCTTTCACCGTTGCAAAAAAGCCAAGTTTCCCCTCGCTCATCTTCGAGCCAATCATATTCTAAAATGGGTTGTGAGTTACTGTATTAATCCCAACTGCATCCAGCGGGAAAATCCCGATACCGAGAGTCACTGCGATAACTGCGGTTCTCCCTTACTAATTGGCGATCGCTATCGCATCAAAACCCCCTTGCGAGACCCCAATCCAGCTTATCCCTGCGATATCTATGAAGTCCAGGATTGGGGAGAACAGGAATGGGGAACCCCCAAGGTGATGAAAGTCCTGAAATTTACCACTCAACCTGATTTTGTCCGCTTGTTTAAACAAGAAGCGCGAGTTTTAATCTGGTTGCGACATCCGGGGATTCCCCTGGTAGAACCGGGGGGATATTTTATCCTCACCCTGGGCGATCGTAAATCCCTCCACGGGTTCGTCATGGAAAAAAAAGCCGGAAAAACCCTAGAACAACTGATTGAGCAACAGGGTCCTATTTCCGAAACCGTTGCTGGCAACTGGTTAGCACAGTTGATGGAGATCATCCACACCATTCATCACGAAGGGGTGGTGCATCGAGATATTAAACCCAGCAATCTGATTCTCACACCCGATGGACAAGTCCAACTGATTGATTTTGGCAGTGTCGCCGATCGCCACAATCGAAATACCCGGGTGGGTACCTCGGGTTATGCACCCCCGGAACAACTCCTCGGGGATACCCAACCCCAATCGGATTTTTTCGCGATCGCCCGGACTTTTTTATATGCCTTAACCAGATTAACCCCCCTCGACTTTCCCGAAACCCCTCAAGGACAGCTCATCTGGCGCAGTCACCTTCCGGACCTCTCTCCTGAGTTCGCACAGTTACTCGATGACTTGATGGCACCGGACTGGCACAGTCGCCCCCAAACGGCACAAGCTATTTTAACTCGTTTAAAGTCATGATCCGTCTGAGTCAGAGCAATCCCCCAACTGAAGATCTCCCTATATAGCAATACTGTGTTCCGTGAGATGTAATAGACTGTTTAAGATTGAGTTAGGACCGATGCAAATTTGGAGAAGTAACCCTCACGGGACGAAAAACCTGATATCAATTACCTCTACTATCTATAAGCGGCGATCGGGTGTTCGTCCTGTTAGTTTGATTGGTTATCTTATATGCAGTATTGATGCAATGTTTATTCTGGAGAATATTCGTCACTTTGATCCCTAAACCTGTAAATTGAAGTGTTATTTCTCACCCTTGACTCTTTGATTAAAAAAGCGACTGCAATTCCCGTCGAATCAGAACGCCCCGAGAGGCTGCACTGGATCAACCCGCGCTCAACGTAGATTCATAGCATCTTTTAAGA
>CAYUEH010000293.1:0-7001 GCA_964442465.1 uncultured Laspinema sp.
TCAACCACAGCATTCCCCAGTGGTGAGATTGAGGTGAGGGCGAATCAAATTGACCTGAGCAACGAGAGCCAAATTCTCACCAGTGCAACGGGGGAAGGTGCCGCAGGGAGTATCACCTTAACCGCAGGGGAACGGGTGAGGTTGACCGATCGCGCGGTGTTATCCTCGGAAACCTCCAGTGGCGATCGGGGCAATATTATCCTGCGATCGCCGGACTTGATTTTACGCAATAATAGTCAAATTACCACCAATGCCACGGGGACAGGAACCGGCGGAAATATTATCCTCAATACCGATAATATTGTGGCGATTAATAATAGTAACATCAGCGCCAATTCTGAACAAGCATCTGGCGGTCAAGTTATTATTAATACCCAAGGACTTTTTGGTGCCCAGGTGCGCCGCATTGGCAGTCCTAACACCAGTGATATTACGGCAACTTCTGCTCAGGGTCCGCAATTTGATGGCATTGTTGAAGTGAATAGACCGGAAGTTGACCCGACATCGGGGTTGGTGGAGTTACCGGAAAATCTGGTGGATCTGAGGAATGTTGTAGTCCAGAATTGTGCCGACCCGAATGCGCCTCAAAGTAGTTTTGTGGTGACAGGCAGAGGGGGTTTACCGCCGAGTCCGAATGATGCGATCGCCCCAGAGTCTCCCTTAATTGATTTAGGTCAGAATGACCCGGCAACTGGGTCAAACTCCGGGGAGGGATTGCCACGCCAAGGGAGTGCAACGGGAAGCAATTCCGGGGAAATTTACGGGGAATTGGTAGAAGCACGGGGTTGGTCTCGGGATAATCAAGGTAAAATTAAGCTAGTGGCAGAAGTGCCAATCCGAGAACTGCGGCAACCGTTTGGGATTGTACCGCCCCAGTGTAACCGATGAGCAAGAGGGAATCAGAATCACGATGAGAAGGCGCGATCGCCAGAATGTGTTCAGTCAATTTAGGCAAAGTTTCCGCTTTGGTTTATCTGCTTTTAAATATAGCAAAAGAGCAGTGCAATTAGTTTGGAAAACTAGCCCAATTTTAACATCAATTGTAGCAATTCTCACCGGAATTGCGGGATTGTTACCGGCAGGAATTGCCTATTTGGGTAAGTTAATTATCGATAGCGTAGTCACGGCAGCGAGTACGGGGACGGGACCCCAAACGGCGTTGATGTATGTGGGATTCGAGGCGATCGCGGTGATGATGTTGACCCTCTGTCAGCGCGGGTTGAGTGTTTGTCAATCCCTGTTGCGCGTCCTTTTGGGACAAACGGTGAATGAATTAATCTTAGAAAAAGCACTCACGCTTTCCCTGTCCCATTTTGAAGATTCTGAAGTCTATGACAAAATGACTCGCGCCAGACGAGAGGCATCCAGTCGTCCTCTGAGTTTTGTGAATCGCACTTTTGGGTTAGTGCAAGAAACTCTGGGATTGGTGGCATATAGTGGATTGTTGTTGCAGTTTTCGGGGTGGGTTGTTGGTGTGTTAGCGATCGCCGCGATACCACCGTTTTTAGCGGAAACCAAATTTGCCGGTGCCGCTTTTCGGGTTTTTAAAAGGCGATCGCCAGAAACCCGGGAACAAATTTATTTAGAAACCCTGATTGCGCGAGAAGATTACGCCAAAGAGGTGCAACTGTATCAACTTGGACCCGTTTTTCTGAAGCGGTATCGGAATATCTTTCATCGCTTGTATCAGGAAGACCGCAATTTGACCTTGCGGCGAGGATTTTGGGGATATGTGCTGGGGTTGCTGAGTAGTTTGGCATTTTATGGCACCTACGCCTGGATTGCGATCGCTGCCATTTCTGGAAACATCACCCTCGGGGATATGACCATGTATTTAATGGTATTTCGCCAGGGACAATCCAGCTTTTCTGCAACCTTGAGTGCGATCGGGGGAATGTATGAAGATAACCTCTATTTGTCCAACTTGTATGAATTTTTAGAACAAGAGATACCCCAGGCGGAAGGTAGCGCCAAGGGAGGACCCATTCCCCAAGATGGTGTGCGATTCCAGAACGTTTCCTTTACCTATCCCGACGCCACCCAACCCGCCTTAACCGACATCACCTTTCATTTAAAACCCGGAGAAAAACTCGCCTTAGTCGGCAAAAATGGGTCGGGAAAAACCACCCTCATCAAATTACTCACCCGCCTCTACGAACCCTCATCCGGTGAAATTCTCCTGGATGGATTAGACTTGCGCGAATGGGATATTAACCACTTAAGACAACGCATCGGCGTGATTTTCCAAGATTTTGTGCGCTATCAGTTTCTCGTCGGCGAGAATATTGGCGTCGGCGATGTGGATAGCTTAGAAGACGAAAACCGTTGGAAAACTGCTGCCGAAAAAGGCATGGCGGAACCCTTCATTGCCACCTTACCCCAGGGATTTTATACCCAACTCGGACGCTGGTTTAAATCGGGAACCGAACTCTCCGGAGGACAATGGCAAAAAATCGGTCTTTCTCGGGCTTTTATGCGAATCAAAGCTGATATTTTAGTCTTGGATGAACCGACATCAGCAATGGATGCAGAAGCGGAATTTGAAATTTTTGAACGGTTTCGGCGCTTGGCAAAAGACCGGATGGTTTTATTGATTTCTCATCGATTTTCTACGGTTCGTATGGCGGATACGATTATTGTTTTAGAATCAGGAAAACTGATAGAAAGCGGCACTCATACCGATTTAATGCAAGCTGAGGGACGCTATGCAAAATTATTTACCCTCCAAGCTGCGGGATATCAGTAATCGGAGAATGGAGAAGGAAAAAACAGTAAGAATTTTAGCAGGGTTTTATCTATTGTTTTCCATTTTAGGGCAGAATTGCAAAGGGAGACAAGTTCTGATGTTTACTCTCTAATTCAGGGGGAATTCCATTGGGAAAATCTTCTGCGATCGCCTCTTCTAAGCGTTGAATTCGGTTATCGGGATTGGGGTGTGTACTCAAAAATTCTGGGGAGGGTGAACCCGATTGTGCGTCACCGAGGATTTCCATGACTTCAATCATGCCTCTGGGGTCATAACCCGCTTCTGCCATGAACTGCACTCCGAGGCGATCGCTTTCTAATTCAGCATCTCGTCCATATCGCAAGGCAATCATTTCATTAGCAACTCGGGCGATCGCCGCAGTTTGTCTCCCGCCTCCTTGTTCGTCGGTGGTGGCAATTCCCACTGCTGTAACCAGAGTAGAACCCAGTTCCCGTTTGGCTAAATGTTCTGCACCATGTCGCGCCACCACATGACCCATTTCATGACCTAAAATTCCCGCCAGTTGCGATTGGGAATTCAGGCGTTGCAGTAACCCATTGGTAATAAAAATTTGCCCTCCGGGGAGTGCAAACGCATTCACAGTTTGTGAATCCTGAAGCACATGAAATTCAAACGGATATTCCGATGGCGAAACCACCGATTGCTGGACAATTCGCTGTCCCACGCGCTCAACCGCGTCCTGAACTGAATTATCTGGGTATAAACCCCCAAATTGTTCCGCCAGTTGTCCTCGGGTTTGTAATCCGAGTTGCACTTCTTCCGTGGGAGATAAGCGAATGCGTTGTTGTTCTCCCGTAATTGGGTTTTCCACGTGGGTTGTACAGTAGACCTCTTTCAAAATTCTTTAAAGCCCCCCTTCTTAAGGGGGGTTGGGGGGATCAATCCTTTTTTTTGCAAGAGGTCTAGTAACTCAAGACCCCGACTAGCCCAATCACAAATCCAATTAATAGCCGAAATAGTTGCCGTGTCACTGCTGTTTCCAAACTCTATAATTTGGAAAATAACCTATTATGTTTACGGGGTCACTCTATCTGGAGGTGAATGTTAGGGGGCGTTGAACTTATCTTTAGATAGATTCTATAGCAATCAGACCCTCACCCCCAACCCCTCTCCCAAAGCGGGAGAGGGGAGAAGACAGATGTTATAAATCCGGCAAGGAATACTATAGACAACAAAAACCCCCGAGTTTACCTCTGGGGGTTGAGAGAACCGCAGCATTGCAGTTAGGCGGTTTTGAAAAAGCGAATGATTTCTCGAACATGATCGAGGAATTGTCCATCGGTGGTTAATTGAGCGATCGCATTCTGTGCCTCTTTCTTCAGCGCATCATGTTCCGCCTGATTCGTTGAGCGCAAGGTTTCCATCGAGGAGGCAATTTGACTTAAATCTTGGCGTAATGCCGCCGCTTGACGGTTTTTATTGGAGGCCCAGGAATCTGCTTTATTTTCATCTAAACTATCAGAGATATATTTAATTTGTTCCTCTAAAATTAAGACGCGATCGCGCAATTCCAAAACATCTTCCCGGGGATATTTAAACTCACGGCGAATCATGCTTAACCGCGTGGCAATATATTCATAAGCCCGAATCACCGGACGTAATCCCGTTAACAACAATGCCGCCACGGAACTGATATATCCCACCGCACTAATTCCGGTGGCGGCTAACCCATATAAAACTAGGGCAGAAATAATATGCAGGGCGATGGCAATCCACAGCGATCGCTTGGCAATTCGCTGAACATATCCCAACTGCTTGGCTTCAATCGGGATATTTTTTTCCTGGGATTGTTCCGCATCGGCGACGACTTCCTTCGCTTGAAAATAAATATTCCAAGGGACCGTTACAATCACCACTAACCATAAAAAACTGGCCCCGCCAATCACCCAATCTAAAAAATTGCCCGCCGGGATATTTAACCAATTTAAAATCCCAAATGCCAACAGTAAAATGACCACCAACCCGAGGGAAAATCCACCGAAAAAGTTAAATCTCATAAAAGGCTTTGTTTGTGTTGATTGCCTCTAGTATGGCTACCATTTACACCGGAGTTATAGGTAGACTGTGACAGTCTACAAATTGGCATAAGACCCCAGAAACCGACAACAAATTAGAACTGGCGTTCAACTTTGAGGGGTTCTTGATGAGTTAGGGTGGGGAGGCGATCGCTTAAATCCAGCCAAGGTTGCAATTGACCCACCTGAAAAGTGCGACTCATCACCACATAAATTGAGGTTTGGTCTCCCCCAATTCCCACCGATTGAACATTCCGCCAAGATTCGGCGATTAATTCATCCGTAATCTGCCATTTTCCGTCTTCCCACCGCAAGCGCCGGATAAATTGAAACGGGGCTTTTTCCTTTCCGGTAATCAGCATTTTTTGCAACAATTTCCGAATCAAATTAGGAAAAAATCGGCCTACGGTGAGCATCACCACTCGTAAAATCAACAAATTCATCGGGTTCATTTGCTTTTGCTTGGCCCAACCCAATTGACCTTGGATCAAAATCTCATCGGTTTCCACGTGATAATCATAGCGGTCAATTAAATGTCCTACAGCATTTTTGATCCGGCTTCCTTGAGAAACTTGAAGGGAAAACTGGGTATCTGAAGCTACCAGGTTTCCCTCTCGAAAAACCTTAAAGACCCCCCCTTTATTTAAAGCTAAATATAGTTCGGTTTTATCTCTGCGGTCTATCAACAATTGTGCTTCCTCTAACCAAACTTGTCCCGAAGGGCGAGGCGGCAAAGTAGGCCGATTTTCTACAAAATCGCGCCATGCTAATAAATAACTCCAAGTATGATGTCCAATAATATGGTCATCGGCATAACAGGGAACTAAACCCTTTTCTATGCCCTTTAAAAATAAATCATTAATGGCTAACGCTTCTGGCATCCATTTTCCCACCCATTCAAAGCCATGCGGGAAAAAATTATAAGTATTCCGACTCGCATATTCTCCCCCATAAGACCCATCAGGATGGATAAATTGAGTGGCGAGTTCCACTGCTTTAATCAAGGATTCTTTTAGACGCGGGTCAGGGGAGAGTTCATAAAGTCGGGCTAAACAAGCAATGGTCAGGGTATGATAACCGGGGTCACAGCCTTCATATTCCTGAAACCACCCTTCGGAACTTTGCCAGGATAAAACCCGTTCGATTCGTTCAGTTTTAGCCTGATTCCATCGGTCAGTTTCTAATAAACGAGAGAGCAGGTCTAAACATAAAGCAATTAAGGCTTGATGGTTCGTGAGTTGACCACTTTCGTGATGATTTGCTAACCCGGTAGCGCGATGTTCAAAAAATTTCAGCAGTTCAAAATTGTTCATATTTAGGAGTGTGTAACTTTCCAAACAAGCCAACAGGGAAAAAGCCGCAGCACCACTGGCCCTTTCGTAGGGAAAATAATCATCACAAGATCCATCCGGATGCGCCGAATGAGCAGCATAAAGGATTCCTGCTTCTACCCAGTCCCGAAGTGCGGTTTGCTGATAAAATGGGTTATCAGGTAAGTTTGTTTGGTAGGCTAAAGCCAGGGGCCAAACAAATTCCTGAGCCATGCCACTGGGAAAATCAATAATTTTATAATGCCAGAAATTGCGGTCAAAACAGCCATAGGTGGGACTATGGGGGTTGCGATCGCACAGGGTCAGGATTTTCGGAATTTGAGCGATCGCCGTTTGGGCAAATAAATCTCTACTCATAGTCACCAGGAATTCAACAAGGGCAGGGGTTTACCCTAATTTTAAACCCGAAAGGGTGCAGTTGAACCCATCAGGGTAAAAGTTGGGTTTCCCAGGATTTGATTCAATGACGCGGTTCACCGAGAAAGGGTCACGATGGCACATTCGTCATCTGATCGATCTCCATCTATTGAATCGAGGCATCCGGTGAACCGCCTCTAAAATCTTTCAGCAAGCAGGGAATCCAGACTGTCTGCTATATTAAGAAAAATGCTGATAAATTTTACATTATGAATCGACCCAGCGACCCATCCCCTGCACCTTTAAATTCTCATGAACTACCACCGCCTACAGCCGATGGAGTTGACATGGCTAATCCAGAAGTTGGGAGTCCCCACCAGCCGGAAAATCTCCCCAACGCTAACGTTTCTGCCACAAAAGAAGCCTTTAAACGGCTGTATATTATTTTACTCGTAATTGGCCTGAGTATTGGGGTTGTAGCGGCGATCGGCGTGGTTAATCTCTTGAATCGTTGGGGCCTAACTCAACCCC
>CAYUEH010000294.1:0-6975 GCA_964442465.1 uncultured Laspinema sp.
TAGGAAGAAGAAGGTTCGCTATTGTGGCGAGATACGACATCGGGTAAAGGACGATTGAACCCGTAAAGCCAGATTAATCCCGCGATGCCTAAGACAATACCCGTGAGACTGACAAACTGCGCCATGCGGAGGGGACCGAACATTAAGCTATCGAGTCGCAACCCTTCAATCCAGAAGCGACCGCAGCTATAGACGGCCATATAGACTAAAAATAAAGTGCCGACTTTTAAACGGGGTTTGCCTTGGAGGTCCCGAAAGAATAAAAACAGTAATAAGGCAAATAAGGCCAGATTCCACAGGGATTCATATAAGAAAGTGGGATGAAAATATTGCTCGCCAAGATATGGAAAGGGACGAGATTCCGGGGGAATGTAGAGTTTCCAGGGTAAATCCGTGGGTCTGCCGAAGGCTTCGGAATTAAAGAAGTTTCCCCAGCGTCCGATCGCCTGACCTAAAATTACGGAGGGGGCAACTAAATCGGCTAATTGCCAGAAGGCGATGCGTTTGAGTCGGGCAAAAATCAAGGTGGCGATCGTCCCTCCAATAATTGCGCCATGAATAGCAATGCCGCCTCGCCAAATGGCAAAGATTTGGCCTGGATTATCGGCATAGTTCGGCCACTGAAATAAGACATAATAAAGTCGGGCCAGGGGAATCGCGCCGACGACTAACCACAGGATCAAGTCACCCATCAAGTCCGGGTTGACGTTGCGGCGTTTGGCTAAAAATTGCGAGAGACTGACGCCAATCAAGACGGCAGTGGCAATTAAGAACCCATACCAGCGGATGGTTAGGGGTCCGATTTCGACGAGGATCGGGCCTGGGGAGGCAAAAGTCAAGGCTAGGGGTAGAGTAACAAGAGTCATAACTTTAATAGTACGCGCTTGGGGGGACGACAGGTGCAGTTGCCAAGTTTTCTGTTTTGTTTCTAGGGTACTTCAAGCCATGAAGTCATTGAGGCAACAAATAGTCAGGGGGTCGAATCTTTGCTATCTTCATGGGGAGATAGGCGCGATCGCCTTGAGACCCGAGGGCAGTTCTATTTAATCGGTTTGAACTCAGATGCACTTTCCCCTAGCGCGGCAATCGTTCTACCAAGAGATTCACCAAAACGATGACCAAATTGATCTGGCTAAGGCAGCACTGTACATTGCGCAAGAAGAATACCCCACTCTGGATCCGGCGGAATATCTCAATGTCCTGGATGTGATGGCACAGGAGGTTGCCCAACGGTTAAAGGATCAACGCTATCCGATGCGAATTGTCAAAGCGATTAATGAATATCTCTATGAAGATTTAGGGTTTACCGGCAATACTCGGGATTATTATGACCCCTGTAATAGTTTTCTGAATGATGCGATCGCCCGTCGGACTGGCATTCCCATCACCCTAGCCTTAATTTACCTAGAAATTGCAAGGCGGCTGGATTTTCCCATGGTGGGAATCGGGATGCCGGGACATTTTTTAATTCGCCCAGCGTTTGAAGGGGCGGGTATTTTTGTGGATGCGTTTAATCAGGGGGAGGTGTTGTTCACAGAAGACTGCGAACAACGTCTGCGGCAAATTTACGGTCCGTCCGTGTCCATGCGTCCGGAATTTTTACAAGCGGTGACGCGCAAACAGTTTTTGGGCCGGATGCTGACCAATTTAAAGATGATTTATCTGAATCGCGGGGATTTGGAGAAATGTCTCGGGGCGATCGAACGGATTTTGCTGTTGTTTCCGGATTCACCGTTGGAATTGCGCGATCGCGGGTTGTTTTATTATCAAAATGGCCGATGGACCCAGGCCCGTCAGGACTTACAAACCTATTTGGACCGAGTTCCCCATGCCGAAGATGCCTCAGTCATTCGCCAAATTCTCGATCGCATCAGTTGGCAGGAGAATGAGTAAGGAAACATCAACAAACCCTAACTGCATAACATTTTAATTTTGTCAATCTTTCTTGGGAAAGATGTTTCAAGAAGTTGAATGTTCGGCTAGATTGGGATCAATTTGTTCCGCAATGTGTTTGAGGCGATGAAGTTGGGCCTGCATATCTTTCTGGGTCCAGGTGGCTGCAAATAGATTGAAGCCCCAGGCGACTAGGGGATTGGGAATTTCAAATTCAAAACGATTGACGAGTCGAGTCTGGTTGCCGTCGGGTTGACAATCCCAGCGATCGCAGCCTTTGAAAAATCCCTGAAACTCCCAGACAATCAGTCCCGGTTCCCGTTGAGCGATCGCACAGTTTAAGCTCGGTTGCAACAGGGGAATATTCAAAATAAACCGACTGCGACTCCCGATCGAGGTATCCCATTCGCCAATGGGTTCGCAACGCAAGGCGGGATTCAACCACTGGTGCATTAAAGTGCGATCGGTAATACAGTAATCCACCACCCTTGGGCTGGCCTGAATGTGAATCGACTGTTCAAACACTTGAGATGACATAAGAAATTAGACCTGATTGAGGACAAGTTGTGATAGAAATTCTCCCGAAAAAGGGCATGAATCTGGGGTAGCCCGGTCTCAAGGGCGGGAGTGAATCGGTGCTAAAAGACCGCAGCCCCTTGCCTCGGACAGTCTGAGAATTGTTACAAATCACTACAGTTCCTATATTTTGCGCCAAATTGTCCCTAATCTAATTTCTAGTTACGAACAATTGAAGCATAAAGCGTTTGCTCCGCCTCCCTTGAGAGTTGAGAAAAACGCAAAAGATGCCATAGACTACAGCAAAAGATGCATAGCCCTGTAGGATAGGGGCAAATGCACTGACTCGCATTTACTGAGTGTTGAACTCAGTTGAACACTCAGATCGTAAGTACACTCAAATCACCTTATGAATGGAATTTTGCACGAAACATCAGTCGGGTTGTGGGGGAATTTAAGCCCAGAACCCCTGCTGGCTCAGGAACCCGGAGTCGCGATCGACTCTGGCCTCGGGCAGATCACGGCATTTGTTGAAGCCATCTTGGGCCAGCTCGGGTCATTTCTGCCCAGTTTATTAGGCGCGCTGGCCATCTTAATCGGTGGCTGGATTGTTGCTACCATTGTGGCCGGAATTATTAGAAAAGTCCTCCACAGCACAAATCTGGACAACCGGATTGCCAGTGCCATCATGGGACGACCCGCAGGGGATGATATGCCTCCTACGGAAAAGTGGATCTCGAATACGGTCTACTGGCTGATCATGATTTTTGTCTTGGTCGCCTTTCTCCAGGCCCTGAATCTGGATGTGGTTTCCCAACCCCTGAATCGTTTCTTAGAGCAGATTTTCGCCTATCTACCCCAGATTGGGGGTGCAGCAGTCTTGCTGGGGGTAGCCTGGATTCTGGCAACCCTGGCCAAAATGTTGCTGACTCGGGGATTAGCGCAGTTCCGGTTAGATGAAAGGCTTGCAGAGCAAACGGGAGAGACGACCGACCCCCAGACTGCTGGGGAAAGTCAGTTTTTGCTCAATGAAACCCTTGGCAACGCCCTCTACTGGTTCATTTTTCTGTTCTTTCTGCCCCTAATTCTGAATGCCTTAGAATTAAACGTGGTGCCGGTCCAGAATTTAGTCAATGACTTTCTGTCGGCAGTGCCTAAAATTCTGATGGCCGTGATTATTGGGGCTGTCGGTTGGTTTATGGCCCGGATCGTCCGGGGGATCGTCACCAACTTGCTGGCGGCGACGGGAACCGATCGCCTCGGTGCTCAGTTGGGTCTGTCCCGGACTCAAGATGGGATGTCCCTCTCTCAACTGATTGGGACGATTGTCTATGTCTTGATTCTGATTCCCACGGCGATCGCGGCGTTGAATGCGTTGGAAATCGCAGCGATCTCTGCTCCGGCGATCGCCATGCTGTCGCAAATCATGTCCGCCATTCCCCTGATTTTGACCGCCGGGTTTATTTTGGGGTTATTTTATGCGATCGCCAAGTTCACCTCGGATCTCGTCATCCGCATTCTGAGCAGCATCGGTTTCAACAATATCTTCTCCTGGCTGGGTCTGCCGACCACCGGCAGTGGTAATCCCCCCCAACCCCCACCGGCAGATGCACCGGATATGCGATCGGGTCAACAAACCGTCGTCCAACCCTCCTCGTCTTCCACGAGAACTCCGGCAGAAATTGTCGGAATTGTCACCTGGGTGGGCATTATGCTCTTTGGGGCGGTGGCAGCGACCGAAGTGCTGCAATTGCCAGCGCTCACCATCATTATGCAGGGCCTACTGGTGATTGCCGGTCAGGTTCTTATCGGTTTGATCGTTTTTGGCATTGGCCTCTACCTGGCGAATCTGGCCTATCAAGTCATTTCCGGTTCCCGAGGGTCCCAATCCCAACTGCTGGCTCAAGCGGCTCGAATTGCGATTATTGCTCTAGCCGGTGCAATGGCACTCCAACAAATGGGGATTGCTCCTCATATTGTTAACTTGGCCTTTGGGTTGCTGTTTGGTGCTCTTGCCGTGGCCATTGCCCTAGCCTTTGGCTTAGGAGGCCGCGATGTGGCGTCCGAGCAGTTGCGTGAATGGCGCAATGATTTCAAACAACGACAAGAAAAATAACGAGCGGAGTCACATCCCCTTAAGTTCCTCTATTTAAGTGAGAAAAATTAGGCTTTTTCAGGGTGAAGCCTTGATAAAGAAAGTATTAGATCAACTCACTTGAGTTTTTGATCTGTTTTCTTTCTCTCACTTTCAAGAGTTTTTCTTGGAGTTCTTCCTTAATCCGACCCATAATGGTGGTTTCATCCAGGGACTCAATAATCCGGGTGACCACAGCTTTTGGCCCATCCGGTCCCCAGGAAGCCCCATTAGCCAAGTAGGTTTTGGTCACCTGACCAATGGCGTATGAAGAAAACCCTGCGACACCGGCTTGGGTCATGGCAACGGAAAGATAGGGTACTAACGATGCCCCCCCCGTAGCCGGTGCCGCCAATCCTAATAACCCTTTCAGGGATGATAATCCGAGATTGGCCAGGAGTTCGCTGGCACTAATGCCGCCCATACTCAGGGCGATTTTTTTGAGCAGATTGATGGCCCCGGCTTGGGTCATGGGAATGCCATAGAGCTTCGATAAGGTTAAAATCGTGGCAACATCAATCACTGCGCCACTGAGGATATCGACTGCCGTAATCGGATTCAGGGCGATCGCCACCGCTTTCGTCATCACCGCATTCCAAATCAATCGGTTCGCACTCTTGTCCCGAATCTGCATTTTGCGCTCAACCAATTGTTCATTCACATCCCCGGCATAAAGCAGAGTATTCAACGCCACCAGGGATTTCCCCTCCCGGTCTAAAATTTCTAGAATTTTTAATTTTAAATCCTCAACTTGCGGTAAACCCCGCTTCATCTGCACCGCCATTGTGCCATCGCTTCGAGGGGTTGCTTGGGCCACTAAAGGGGCTGCTGCTGCCATGACGATTTCATCAGGAGACAGCAGTTCTTTGACCCGATCATCGCGGATTTTGCGATAGACTGCTTCGCGATCGGCTTCGGGATATTGGTCAATTTTGTTAAAAATCAGCAGCATGGGTTTCCCCGCATCCCGCAACTGGGAAAGCGCTTCATATTCCACCTGGGTCATATCCCCAGCGACGGCAAATAAAATTAAGTCCGCCCGAGAAGCTACCTGCTGGGCCAAAACTTCCCGGGTTTGACCATCAACTTCATCAATTCCCGGGGTGTCAATCAGTTCGATTTGAGACTGTCCAATTCCCGAGAGGGTGAGTTGGGTAATGTTGCCTTCTCCGCCATCCAGGGGCGATCGCTCCACTCGCCAATTCACCCCCTGGGAGGTCCGGGTTACCCCGTGAATCGGGCCGGTTTCAAAAACATTCTGCCCCAATAAGGCATTCAAAATCGACGATTTTCCCCGTCCCACCATGCCAAACACGGCGATTTGCACCACCGTCCGTTCTAGTTTATCCAGCATGGTGCTGAGTCCTTCAATCTCTGGATCCAAGCCCGCTCGTTCTTCCGGGGTCAGGTCCAGATTCGTGACTAACTCTCGCAGGGCGTCTTTAGCTTGTTTGTAGTTCAGGTCCGCCTGAATATCTGCAAACGATAAAATCGCCTCGTCCAGTTCTCCATCTAAGTTGGAGGAACCCGGTGAGGGGAAGGGGGGATGATTGGGGTTAGGAATTTGTTCCTCGTTCTCGTTGGAACCTCCGTTAGTCATAAGAGGTGGGCTATCCTTCAGCGATCTACACTACCAATCGTAGTCCAGACTAGCCCGAGACGGGGAGATGAAATTGATGGGGAATGCCTCAAACTCCAGGATTAAAACGATTTAATCGCGGGGTTTTAGGCAATTTGGCTCATGAAAGATAGGTCAAGGGCACCAAAATTGGTGCTTAAGGCTACATTGACATTTTCTAACATTTTAATCAGCCAGATAATGCTGTCATTGTTAGAATTTTCGTAATGGTTAAATAAGATGGATAGCCGTTTTTCTAAATAGGGTTTGACTTTCCGACAGAGCAGAACAATTTTCAAAAGCATCCCGGTTGTTCGGGTGGGTCCAATATTAGAAACCACATCAAGAAAGATAAAGTGGGTGGGCTTTTGAGAACTTTCGACCACTAAAAAGTTCAGGAGTTGGCTGCAAGTTCTCACCACCAGAAAATCACTGAGTTTCTGGGAATCACTTTGGGGCAGGGTGGCTTTTAAATGCTTACATAATTTGTCGTTAAATTGGCGTTTGCCATAGTCCGGGTCAACGGACCCGATCAGGTAGTCGTATAAATCGGCTTTAAATTCTCGGTAGTTCGGGGCCTGACTGGTGTGGGTGATAAAGCTCTGGGCTAAATCCCGATAAGTGCGGCCCCCTTCTGCTTTCCCCACATAATCTTTCAGGGAATAATACAGTTCGCGATCGCTCAGTAAGGTGGGATTGGCAACCGGCGACAGGTTTCGCGCTGCATTCACGCTTCCCATCCGCCGGACTTGCGATCGCCGGACTTGATAGGTGACATACTGGGATAAGTTAATTTCAAATTGCCGTTGCCGTT
>CAYUEH010000295.1:0-6972 GCA_964442465.1 uncultured Laspinema sp.
GTAACGGCGTGATTGGCTTTCTTGATGCATTTTAGTCCGGATGCTTACCGGAAGCCCCTTCCTCCTCGGTAGGGGTGCTGACTTTTGATCTAACTTTCCACCAGGGAAAACAAAAGTTTAACAATCTTGGGCCACGTTTGTGATGACCCAGAGGGTCAAAATAAATCCGATGCCCGTAAAAAGGAGGTCTCTCAAACCAGTTTATCAAAGTGCTTCCCACTCTGGGGGCCTTTTCCCCCAAGGGTCGTTTTCCCCTGCTGATTCTTGCCAACATTCCGCCCCGCAGAAAGCCCGCATGAGATTTCCAAATGATTGCCGTTCCACTCCAGGAGCCTCCCTGGATGGAAGGGGAAAAGTGATTGATCCCTTGGCGATCGTCCCTGGGGTTTTTTCCCTCGCTTCAGGGGATACCTCGGTTCTATTCCGACTAGGTGAATTCGTTTCCCAGAGCGAATTACACCTATTGATAGAGGTTGTCGGGACCTGAGCAAGATACATTGATATTATCTAACACTACAGTGATTGAGTCCTTGAGGATGTTAAGCATCACCATTGAATTACTGAAGCTGCAATGGACAAGGGATTCCAGAATTGACGCAACGGAGGTCTCTAATCTTTATTATTTTATTAACTTTCTTCAGGGTCCTGGCTAATTGGGCCCTTCAGTTGTCCCGAGTAACTGCTCGATTTCTAGGTCCTGGGCAGCCATTCAACCCGACCCCAGGGAGGGGATTGAGTGTTTTTTTGCACAGCCCACGGTCCTAACATCCGCCCCAAGGTTGCTGTTTTCGAGCCGGTGGCGCTGGCTACGGGTAGCAAGCATCTTTCTGGGCGATCGCCACTGCACCTTTTGCTTTTCCCTTTCCTCAAACTCGGATTTCCAGGTTCGGCGATCAAGCACTCGGGACAAAACTTTCCCTCGGTCTGAATGTTTTTTGTCCCATCTTTCCGATGGCACTTGCATCAGAGTGATCCTTTGTCAAGGCCTTCAATAACCTTTCGAGAGTTATTCGTTGGCAATTATAACCTTTCTATTAAGGGATTTTTATGAAAAAAGTGGGGCATTAGAAGGGTTGCAGATTTGGAGAAGCCGATGGGCGTTCTCTTTTGGGGGGAAAGGGAGATCTCTGATATAGCAATCCTTCCGTCCCGTTGTGGAAGATGTCGGCGGCCCCCAACATCCGGCGGACGCTGAACATCCGAGGGGACATCGGGTGAGGTACAAATCCGGAAAGGAATGCTATATAGAAGATTTTCTTTTTTGGAGTTCCCTAAGTAAGATTTTATCAAATTGGCATGAGGGACGGGTCAACCCTTTAAACCCTTTAAATATATTGATACTCGTCGGAGGATAAATTAATGCTAACTCAATCCTGATATTGGATGTTTTGAAATAATAGATTATCATTTTTTATTTAATTTTTTATAGCCAAGCTGAAAGCTCTTTGAAAAACCCTACAAAAACCAATCCTAATTCTGATGAAACTATCAAGAGATTTTTCCGAGACCCCCACAACTTACCAATTTTTATGACAATCGGGATGGAGTCAACCCAGATGAATAACCCTACCAATCCTCAATTTAATAATCGCAGATCTAACCGAGATCTAACCCCTTTCAACTCACCCCAGCAACTCCAGATCAACGATTTACCCACTGGGGAAGCAGCTTCAGGGATTGGCCTGGGGGGACAAATCCTGTGGAAAGCAGATGCGATCGGGACCATAACTGAATTAAACCCGACTTGGCAAACCTATACGGGGATGGAACCGGAGGGTTCCTTGGCTGGGGGATTTTTACAAGCCATCCACCCGGAAGATAGACCGATTTGGCATCATATATTATCCAGTCCAGAAACCCTTGCTGAACTCACCCAAAAACCCTTAGGGGTTGCAGTTTGTGAAATGGAACTGCGCTTGTTAGGAAGCGACGAGATCTATCGATGGATGCTCGTCCAAGCCCTGACCGTTCACGGTAAAAAGGGCGAAGTGGTGGGATGGCAGGGGACTTTTACGGATATCGATCGCCTCAAAAAAACCCAACTCCAACTCCAAGAAAAACAAGAATTCTTAGAAAATCTAATTGCCTCTTGCTCGGAGGCGATTATTGCTGCGGATGCCAATGGAACGATCCAAATTGTTAATCAAGCGGCCCAAGAATTATATGGATTAGCAGAACCGAACCCCCCGCAGAGTGCAGCAGAATCCCATCCAACGGATAAAAAACTCCCCAGGATACCCTCCGCCTCGGGTTCAGGGAGGGGGGTTTCTATGGGGAATTTTCAGAAAAACCCTGGGACTGGAGATCCCAGAGCCAAGTCCCCGGAAACCTTGCCCCTCTGGGAAGCCTTACAGACGGAAACGGCATCAGAACAAGAATTAGTGGTCACGCCTAAAACTGGACAACCCCGGATCATGCTGGCGAATAGTCATCCGATTTTTAACTCCGGAGGCGTCAAATTAGGGGCGGTGACTCTGATGCGGGATATTACGAAACGGAAACAGCGTGAACAAGCCTGTTTTACCCTCTATGCAGAAACTCAGGAAGAAGTTCGCCTGCTCAATACTCAACTTACCGAACGCGATCGCCCAGGGTCCCTGGTGCCAGCCAATTCACCCCAGACAAGGGCAGCGGAATCCCTAGATGACTCGGAGACTCAAAGACGACCCAGAATAGAAAACGAGGAGGATTTCGCCCAGATCTTCCAAACCCTAGGGTTAATTAGTCCCTATCATATCGCCGGTCTTCTTTGGGACCAGTCAGGAGAATTGCAAGGGGTGATGAATTGCCATCGCCTCCTGGCTGATTCTTTGTGGGAACGGTTAGAAAGGCTACTGGTGAAAGCCTTCCCGGATCAGACTTGGCGATCGCCTTCCCCGGAAGCGGTGGTTTGGTCCATCGCCTTACCGGAAGGGTCAAGCTGTGAAGTCCCGGTCACCGAACTGGGGTCCCTACTCCTATTTCCGGTGTTCGGGAAGTGTGGCGCTCAGAAAGTGGGACTGCTATTTGTCGTCCCGGAAGGGCGATCGGCTTGGAGTGCATATAAACTGGACTTGCTAGAAAGGATGATTGAGCAAGCATCAGAAACCCTCGACAAGCTATCTCCCGATAGCTTAGACAAGCCAACAGAAGTTGCCGGAAATACCCTGGGCGATCGCCCAGAACCCTCACTCCAGAACCGCACCCACCTCGTAACCGGCGGCGAAAAGATCGATCGCCAGAGCCAAAGCAAGCGCGATCGCCGTTCCGCTGCCACGGTATCCCAGCAACCCACAACGGAAAGGGAGAAACCCGGCGATCGCCCGGAGTCTGTTTCGGCTTTCTTATCCCCCCCTTCCAGAGAAACTGATTTTTCACAACCCCAGAACCGGACGGGAACATCTCCGCTTCGGGATGGGAATGAACCGATCTCCTTGAACCAGAACAGCAAACCCACCCGAGAGGATTGTTCCCAGAGCGTTTCCTCCGATGAGGGAGCATTCCCCTCTCCCCAAAACTCCCCAGACCCCCAGGAGAACCGATCGCCGGAGAATCCGAGGGTCCAGAAAAACTATCAAAGTAGAGATAGGGAGAGCCTTCACGATAGCATTCACTACCGCACCGAGATGGAAGGGGGTAGTTCCGGTAGTTCCCCAGGAAAAAGGTCAGAACCAGCCATGAGCGAGGGACCGGGTGAGCCTCAAGGGTCCCATAAAACCTCGGGGGACGAAGGGGTGCTCATTTATGATGCCGATGGGATTCTCACCACCTGCAATCCCTGTGCAGAAAGAATTTTAGGCTTAAGCGTTCGGGAGTTGATCGGACGCTCGTATCAAGATGCAGGCTATTCCAGCATCTTCCTCGATGGTTCACCGGTTGAAGGCGATCGCCATCCCATCGCTATCACCTTCAATACAGGAGAACCGCAATCCCATACCATCCTAGGGATTTGCCACCCCAATGACACCCTCACCTGGGTCTCCCTCAAGCTTGAACCCTTATTTGATCGGGATTTTGATCCGGAGGAGCGCCATCCTTGTACGGTGATTGTCTACCTCCAGGAAATTGACAATTTTACAGAACCTCAAGACTATCCGAGGCAACTCAACGACCCCACATATCAGTTCATCGTCGAACAGTCCCAGGACTTAATCGCTCGCCATAGTCCCGAGGGACTTTATCTGTATGCCTCTAATGCCAGTCGTTCCCTGTTGGGATATGAACCCGAGGAACTGATTGGGCAAAGTATTTATGGGTTCGTTCATCCCGAGGACCTGACAGCAGTCAACTGCATCTTTGAGCGCTTAACCGAGGAATCTCGTTCAAATCGGGTTACCTATCGCCATCGGCGCAAAGATGGGGCCTATATTTGGTTGGAAACCACCCTGGGATCGGCCCATCACCCAGGGTTAGGGAGGGAATCCGAGGCGATCGCTATTTCCCGCGATCTGACCGGGCCCAAGGAGAAGGAAGAAAAAATTGCCCGGGTCAATCATGACCTAGAACGCTTAGTCCGCAAGCAAAAATTGGAACTGGAAAATGTCCGACAACTCAAAGATGAATTGCTCCTGCGCGAACAGTTAGCCCGCAAAGTGGCGGAGGCAGCCAAGACCCTGCTGAGTACGGAACGCCAGCGCATTGCGGAATCCCGCTCCTTTTTAGCGGAAGCAACCACCCTACTCACCGCCTCCCTGGATTACCAAACAACCCTGGAAAATTTGGCGAGACTGCTGGTGCCTCAGTTTGCCGATTGGTGCGCGCTCAATGTCATGGAAACTGGCACTAGACCCGACGGGTCCTCGGACGGAGACTATCGTTGTGTGACGGTGGCTTGTTTGGATCCCTCGAAGAAATCGACGGTTTGGGCCTTACAAAATCGCTACCCGGTGAATGGGGAGGGTCGGTACAGCTATTTGCAACAACTGAGGGAGATTCGCCGTTCCCAGTCGCGCTCAGACTGGGGAGAACGGCAGAATGGGACGGAGTTTTGTTTTGGCATTACGGACGATGAACTGGCCACAGTTGCTCAGGATCCAGAACATCTGGAATTGTTGCGATCGCTGGATTGTCAGGCATATCTCTGGTTGCCCATTTCATTCGGCGATCGCACCTTTGGCTCTATTCTCCTCGTGCGCGGCAATCAGCCGAGTTCTCGTCGTCTGCGTTTAGATGGAGATGCGACTTATACCCAAAGTGACCTGTCTCTGGTTGAAGATTTGGTCCGTCGGGGTGCGATGACCCTGGAAAAGGCCATCCTCTACCGGGAAGCTCGGGAGACGGGAGAAAGTCTGCGCAAGACGGTATCCATTTTAGGGGAACGGCAACGGCAATTGCGGACACTCCAACAGTTGGCCAATTTGCTCAACCAGCGGATTGCTGATTTACCCCGGTTGTTACAACTGATGGTAGAAGCGGTCTGCGAGGCGATTCCCAAGGCTCAGTTTTGTCTAATTGTCCTGCACGATCGCCAACTGGATCATCTACAATTAATGGCGACTGCAGGCACCGGTACCCAAAATTTACCCCTCGGCATCCCCTTGAAAACCCAGGATTCTTTACTGTCCCAGGTGTTTGCTACGGGTCAGTCTCTGTTGCGATGCCATTCTCTCGATGGACTGACTACGGATTCCGAGACCGATATTCTCCCTGGGGAGTTACCCGCTTGTGTGTATGCGGTGCCGATTGAGTCGGCGCGAGCAGGGCGTTTGGGGGTACTCGCTGTGGGCAATTGGGAAGATTTGGCGGCCTTTGAGGTGGATGACCTGCGTCAAATGGTGACGGCAGTGGGCGAACAAGCGGCGATCGCCATTAATAATGCCCGCTCTATCGAAATTTTAGAGGAACGGGATCAACTGTTACAAGCTCAAAATCATACCCTGGCTTGTCAAAATCAGGAACTAGAGGCGAAACGTCAACAGATTGAACGTCAAAACGGCCAACTCCGGGAGGCATCTCGCCTCAAATCGGAGTTTCTAGCCACCATGTCTCACGAATTGCGGACTCCGATGAATTCCATTCTGGGCTTTTCTCAGGTCCTGTTGCGTGGACGCCGCCATCCCTTGCCGCCTCAGCAAAAACAAATGGTGGAACGAATTCTCAATAATGGCAAGCACTTACTGGCTTTAATTGATGATATCCTCGACTTGTCTAAAATTGAGGCGGGTCATTCTGAACTGAAGTTAGAAGAGTTTGAAGTCGATTTATTAGTCAGTGCTACTTGTGAGGAATTGCGAATTTTTGCCCAACGTAAAAATTTAACGTTGCAGTTTAGTTCTACGTTGAATAGTCCCCGGGTTGTGGGCGATCGCCTCCGGTTACGACAGGTGGTTACCAATTTGATTTCTAATGCAATTAAGTTTACGACTTCTGGCGGGGTGGAAGTTTCCGTCTCCAGTCCCTCCCCGGATTGGGTGGAAATTTGGGTCAAGGATACCGGCATCGGCATCCCTCCCGAACAGCTTAATCATATTTTTGAAGCCTTCCGCCAAGGTGATCAAACCACCACTCGCGAATATTCTGGGACCGGATTAGGGTTAGCAATCTGTGACTCTTTAGTTCGCCTGATGAAGGGAACAATTTCGGTCAAAAGTCAGATCAATGAAGGTTCGACTTTCTCGATTCAAATCCCTCGTTTTATTTCCGAGCTTGATTAGGGCAATCCCCTAATTAAATTTTCCCTATAGATAGCCCGTCAAAATCCTGATTGCCCGACAATTTAGGAGTGGGAGCATCTTGCTCTCTACTAATAATTAGGGAGCAAGATGCTCCCACTCCTTTTAACAGGTGTCTAATTCATTTTTTTGAGGCAAATTTCTACATAACCCAGGCTAATTCAACTCATGATTTAACCCGGCTAACCCTATCCTATCCGCATCATTAAAAACTTTTATATCCCGAGGAAAATAGACAAACGGAAGGACGCACCGCAGTGCGTCCCTACAAAAGACCTCTTGCAAAAATCCGGATTGATCCCCCCAACCCCCCTTAAGAAGG
>CAYUEH010000296.1:0-6928 GCA_964442465.1 uncultured Laspinema sp.
AACTACACCTCCGGTCCCCTCCCCTTAGCAAGGGGAGGGTTAGGGTGGGGTCCTCCTGACGTGGCCAAGCCATGTCAGGAAGAAGTATTCCGTGGAGGGTATCGGCGGTGAGGTGGCGATCGCACCTCAAAAAGAAGAGGTTTCCCCAGCCTCCATAAAGGCGCGATCGCTGCTCATACTGCTTGAGTTCGCGATCGCCACCTCAGAAGAACCCCACCCTAACCCTCCCCAAGACATCGGGGAGGGGACCATCAGGTGCAGGTCAACCTTCACCCACTCACCCCTTCTTCTACGGTTGGATTTTTTTTGCCCAGATTCCAACCCTTTAACTCACCCTGGGGGCGTCCCAGTCCATCGGTTAGGGCATAACTTTTCGCCAGTAACCACAGCCATAACCCAGGAAATCGGGGTTCTAATCCCGGTTGAATAGTGCGAACAAACCCAGGTAACCAACCCAACACCCAACCCAAGAAAGAAACCAGAGTAAAGTACAGATAACTCCCTACCCAGCGCAGGAAATCTTTCGGTCCCGCTAGTTCCCAAATCCACAACAACAGGGACGGGTTTTGCCAAGCGGCTTTGAGTGCGAGTCGATGAAACGTTAGCCAGTCTACGCGGTCTTTAATAAACGTATCCGCCACGGATCCGGGTTCACCAGCTAATACCCCAAAAAATGTATTCAACATGGAGTTAATCCGTTCGGGGGGTAAGAACCGACCCGTTGGCACCATCATGCCTTTAGAAAACAGCCAAGTTACAGCAACATTGCTTTGAAAAGCGCGAATTTGGTTTAAGTGGCGCGACTCCAATAAATCATGTTTGAGGGCCGTATCCAGCAGCGTGGTTAACCGGGCCATATTGCGAACCAGGGAACCAAATCCGGTGAAGACTAGGGGAGATTGTAAAGAGGCGGCATCCCCGATCGCCATCAACCGATCGACTGCCACCCGGCGATCGTGACTTGCCACACTAAAATAGCCCGGAATATAGCCAAAAGTTGCTTTTTTCCACTCTAGGCGATCGAGATCGCACCGTCGATACTCCGGCAGAATGGTAAAAAAGTCCTCATACATCTCTAATAACGAACCCGGGTTCTCAGGGTGAACCTGATGGTAGTGGAACAAATAAAATGTCAGTTCCGAACCCGCTGCCGGGAATAACTCCCAAATCAGTTGTCGTCCCCGGGAAATGTCCCCATGACTGTTGAGCACATCTCCATATTGGGAATCCCAGACTCCCGGTTCAAACCCATCAGCAATCACCGCCCCCACCGTGGGACAGACACTATCAAAGGTGCGACTGCCATTGAGTTGCCATGCGATCGGGGAAGCCGTTCCCATTGCATCCACCAACAGGCGACCCCCGGCAACTCGATCCTCCCCCGTCGGGAGATGTTTTGCCTTAAGCACGGCTTGCTGGGGTTCAATCTCAGCGCTCAGAAATTCCGTCTCATCCCAAATTTCTCCCCCCGCTTCTCGGAGTTTCGCGCCACACACTTTCAGCAGTTTTTCCGCATCGATCGCAATATTCAAAACCGTCGGGGTATGCAGAATGGCCGCTTTACATTGGGGGGGATTGTTGGCATCAAAGAATTTATGAAACCCATCTTTATATTCACAGGCAATCACACTTTCAAATTCGGCTGGGGTAAATAAACCCAAGTCGATCAGATTTTGAAATTCCCCCCGGGAAATATTCCATTCCCGGTTCATCCGACCAAACGGTAAGCGTTCCAACAGCAGGACCCGATACCCCAGTCGCGCCATGACTGCGGCATGAATTACTCCCAAGGCCCCGCCAATGTAAATTAAATCGTAGGAGGGAGGTGTAACCGAGTCACTTTGGGGTTTTTGAAACAGCACCTGTTTGGGTTGTTGGGGATTGCGAACCCCTTCGCGCCAGCGCTGTTCCCACCAGTACACTCGTTTGAGGTCGTATTCTCCGTTGGGAATTTTTTGAAAGTATTTAGCCGTGAGGGGGTAGTCCGAGGCTAATGCTTCAAAGATAGTTTGGTGGGATAAGTCGATTTCCGGGGGTTCGGGATAGTGGCAGGGAAACCGATCTCTGATCTGGCGAGTCAAACCGGCCAGGATTTGTTTTTCCCCGGCAATGGGTCGTTCAGACCATCGGAAAACTTTCAGGTAGGCGGTTCTCTGAACGGTCCAGGTAAAGATAGACAGTTCTGGGGGATCTCCTGGTTGGGTGGCGGATGGGTTGAGTTCTTGACAAAATTTGATTCTTATGCCATCACGGGTAAGGAGTTTTTTTCCGAGGTCTGGAGTGAAGTTCTGGTGCAACCAAGTCCGAACGGCTGCGATATCCGGTGTGGGAACTTCTAAATAGAGGATTTCTTTCATGATCAGCGATATTTACTCCGATAAATCGGCTAAAAATAGGGTTGACAAGGGGGAAAAGTGCGCTAAGATTCCGGTTACAGAATTAAAATTCCTTAAAAAAAGTTAAGAAACTCATCCTATTGATTGATACCCAGGAGATCTGCGGATTAACCATGAATTATCCCATTCCCACGAGTCCACAAGAACTGGTTGCGCTGCGGGAACAGCCCATTGATGAAGAATTAGTGGCATCAGCGATCGCGGGGGTGATAAAAATCGCACGAGCACAGGGGAAGTCCTTGGAGGAAGTGACGGCAGAGGTCCTAGCCGACGACTCCCTACTCGACTTACATCAGCGACGGTGGCTGAGTGAATTAGTCTCTCAAGCCTGGGATAGTCTAGGGTAGCCAGAAATAGCACCCACTCTTACCCTATTTTAGGTCGCCGGATGACCCAGGCTCTCCCCCATCCGATTGGGGATGTCTAGGGGGTGGACCCTGATGCTTGCTGTTTCCCCTGCTCTCGCCTCACCCTGCTTCCAGGATGGTGATCCGTCAGAATAGGTGACTCTAGTTGATTGAACAGACTTCTGGGGCTCCTGTCAACTGCAACCGACCCCAGTTCGCCACAAGACCCGCGATCGCCCTTCTGCTGTGATCGCGGGTATAATTTCATCCCCCATTCAGCATAAAATCATCTCCAGTTGATTCGTTCATTCGACAAGATCCAACCTTGGATAAACTATTACGCCTCTCCACCCTGATCGATCGCCTGAATGAATATATCGGACGGTTCATGAGTGGGCTGGTCCTCCTGATGGTCCTCGTTGGCGTCTGGAACGTCATCGGTCGCTATCTCGGACGTGCAGTGGGTCAAAATTTGACCTCCAATGCCCTCATTGAAACCCAATGGTATATTTTCGACCTGATTTTCCTCTTAGGTGCAGCTTATGCGCTCAAGCATGACGAGCACGTTCGGGTTGATGTTTTTTATAGCAGTTGGTCACCCAAACGGAAAGCCTTATTAGACTTAATCGGCACCCTGTTATTCCTGATCCCCTTCTCGATTTTGGTGATATTTTTCTCCTGGAATACCATTGCCGCATCCTGGGCGATCGGTGAAATTTCCCCCGACCCAGGCGGATTACCCCGCTACCCCATTAAAACCGTTATTCTCATCAGCTTCTTCCTCCTCATTCTCCAAGGAATTTCCGAAGCCATTAAAAAGTTTGCCATTTTCAAAGGCTGGCTACCCCCCCATCAGGAACATCATGAATCTGAGTTATGACTATCAATGGCTAGGCCCTGCCATGTTTGCCGGGGCCTTATTCCTCTTATCCTTTGGCTATCCCGTCGCCTTTTCTCTCGGTGGCGTCGCCATCTTGTTTGGTCTATTAGGGATGGCTTTGGGTGCTTTTGATCCAGTCCTGTTAAATGCGATGCCCTTGCGAATCTTTGGCATCATGGAAAACTATACCCTCCTCGCCATTCCCTACTTTATTTTTATGGGGGCAATGCTGGAAAAATCCGGCATTGCCGAAAACCTCTTAGAAACAATGGGGATTCTGTTCGGGCGGTTGCGCGGGGGATTAGCCCTCGCTGTCGTCTTAGTCGGGGCCTTATTAGCCGCCACCACCGGCGTTGTGGCTGCAACAGTCGTGGCGATGGGATTAATTTCTCTGCCGATTATGTTGCGCTATGGCTATAACAAACAACTGGCAACCGGAGTCATCGCCGCCTCGGGAACCCTCGGACAAATTATCCCCCCTTCCGTCGTCTTAGTCGTCCTTGGAGATCAGCTAGGGATTTCCGTCGGGGATTTATTTATCGGGTCATTAATCCCCGGATTAATGATGGCCGGGGCCTTTGCTTTGCACGTCGTTATCATTGCCTTTTTACGGCCTGATTTAGCCCCCGCCTTGCCCTCAGAAGTTCGTACTATGACCGGGACAAAATTATTGATTCGGGTCGTCACGGTCATGATTCCCCCGACCCTGTTAATTTTACTCGTTCTCGGTAGCATCTTCTTTGGAATTGCCACCCCCACTGAAGCCGGGGCCGTCGGTGCATTGGGTGCAGTCGTCCTAGCCGGGGCAAACCGCCAACTCAATTGGACAGCCCTGCAAAAGGTTTGTGATATCACCCTCCGGACCACCACAATGGTGATGTTTATCCTGATTGGTTCTACCGCATTTAGCCTAATTTTCCGAGGCGTACATGGGGATAGTTTCATGTTTGATTTACTCACCAACCTGCCTGGGCAAACCACGGGCTTTTTGTTGGTGAGTATGCTGACGGTTTTCATCCTGGGATTCTTTATCGATTTCTTTGAAATTGCCTTTATCGTGATTCCCCTGTTTGTCCCCGTCGCCCAAACTTTAGGATTGGATTTAGTCTGGTTTGGGGTAATTTTAGGCGCAAACCTCCAAACCTCGTTTCTAACTCCCCCCTTTGGGTTTGCCTTATTTTATCTCAGAGGCATCGCACCACCGGAAGTTACAACGGGGGATATTTATCGTGGGGTCATTCCGTTTATTTTGATTCAACTGTTTGTCTTGATTCTGTTGATTCTTTTCCCAGGAATTGTCAGCTTTTTACCCTCTCTGTCTTAAACCTTTATCCTGAAATGTAGGACGAAAAAAACCTCAAAGGGCTGTCTAAAAGTGTTAAATTTGCTGAATCAAAACTTACGCCATCTTTAAAATAAAACCCCAAATGTAGAGGCGATTCGCGAATCGCCTCTACATTTGGGTTTATCAAAATATGCGTAAATACTGTGAATTTACTTCAGGAATCTTTGGTTAACTTAAGGAAACAGAACTCCGGGAATAGGAAGCGCGAAAAGTGGGATGAACTTTGCCTTGGATGCGATTCCAGTAATTAGAAATATCGCTAGACAACCCCACTTCAGCGGCTACTCGACCCAGCATAGCCTGTTGCCGTTTCTTGATGGAATGGCCGTTGGAAAGGGCCAAAGCCCGAGCTTTTTCTTCTAAATTGGCGACCCATAATTGATCCACAGGTGCGGTGGGAATGCAGGCGGGAGTCTCGTAGCTTTCTTTGACAACGACCTGAGCAGTGCCTGTAGAATAGGTGGCACCGCGATACATCAGTTCAGCCGGCGGTTCTTCCATCGGATGCGTTAGGGTATTGTTCAACCGCCAGTGTACGCCCCGATATTGACCCGTTAGTTCCAGGGTCTTGTTCGGGATGGGAATGGGGTTGGATTCATAGCTAATCCCACGATAGGTAAGTTTCATGCGCGTCTTCTACTCCTAAAACAGCTTCGTGATTGAGTAAGCCGCGTTCCTTCGGGACAACTCCCTACTTCCGTCCCTGCCGGGGACCTAACAATCAGGTAGTTCGCAAAGCCGGTAGAGATGAACGTATCAAGAAATTCTGTATTAATTTTTACAGTTTTTCCCGTCGGTGTCAAGTAGTTCAGGACACCTTTACAAAACTTGACGAAGCCCGGAAGAGGAGAGAACAGGAGCGATCGCCCATTGCCTTTCCCCTCGCTCATTTCCAGTTCTTCAGCCACAAAAAAGACACCCGTGACAGGTGTCTTTTTGTTAACTCGAATCCCAGCGACTCAGACTAATTAGTGCGCCGATCCGTTCCCATGATAGTTATCAGAATCGTAGAAGCCGTTTTTGGTGCCAAAAAACAGGCAGGATACGATAAAAACAATGCTCAGAATTGGCAGAATTAATTTGATATCCATAAATTTCCAGTAACAACAAAACCAGGATGAATGAAACCAAGCATGACTATTGTAGAACCTGAATGGCTGGCCCGTCCATCTACGGAAGTTGCACCAGCTTTAATGGGTTGCACTTTAGTCCGGCAACTACCCGATGGACAACGAATTCGGGGGAAAATCGTCGAAACTGAAGCCTACCAACCGGGAGACCCCGCCAGTCATGCCTACCGACGGCGCACCCGGCGTAATCAGGCGATGTTTGGACCCCCAGGAACGATTTATGTCTATCTGATTTATGGGATGTACCACTGCCTGAATCTGGTATGCGATCGCCCCGGGGTTGCCAGTGCGGTCCTGATTCGCGCCTTACAACTGGATATCATGCCACCGGGACTCCAGAAGAAGGAAAAGTTATCTCGGATTGCCGCAGGACCCGGGAAACTCTGTCGGACCCTACAAATCGATCGCAGTTTGAACGATCGCCCCTTACAACCTGGGGGTCCCCTGTGGTTGGAACATCGGCCCCCAGAATTTCAGCAACAGTTAGACCAAGGGACCCTGAGCTTGGTTCAAACCACCCGGATTGGGATTTCCGTGGGAACCGATTTGCCTTGGCGATGGTACTTGGCCAACAGTCCATCCGTCTCCAAAATTTAAAGATTTGATGAAGAACCGAACCGCCACACAGATAAAAACCCGCTTAAATCTCCAAAGGTGCTCCGCGCTCAGTAAATTCCACAGCAGGCTTCAGCCCGCGCTTCTCGGGCTTCGTCTGTGGAACCCCACCCTTCAGGGTGCGGGTCTAGCTTAAATCTCCAAGGGGGCTCCGCGCTCCGTAAATTCTACAGTCTGGATTTGCCACTGGGGATTTTCCGTTAAGGTTCTCTCCA
>CAYUEH010000297.1:0-6922 GCA_964442465.1 uncultured Laspinema sp.
GTGCGGGTTTTTATAGACTCATCCGGCAGAGAGCGACTCGGGGGGGTGAACTGTTCTGCAATGATTTCGATGAGATTGCTGCACCCGAAACCTTTACCCGGATTGGATTAAAAGGAACCTCCCCTGTTTTTGAGTGCCTCCTTCTAATCCGGGCTAAATGGAGTACAGTAAAGATTGAGGAGAAGGTAGGGGTTAGAAAGTTCAGGTGGGTTCGCATTATGGTGTCGGAGGCGATCGCCTCAATCTTGAACATTTTTCCAAGTCCCTAGGTCATGTTTACTCCCGTCGAGACGATGGGCAAGGGTAAAAGGGGTGGGTTGTGTCGGTACAATTTGTTACCTTATTTTGACAAGGGGTTGACAGATTACCCGAGCTTTTCTGCTTATTGTCTCGCGTGAAATTTTACTCTCTTTTGTAAAGAAACATTACGTTTAAAGTCCTTGGGGCAATTCTTTAAATACTGCGAATCAGTTCGGGAATCATTAACTTAGTCAAACCCCAAATTGAACAGGTCAGTCATATTCTCTCTAAAACTATGGAAACCCTAAATTCTAAAATAAATATGAATCATCGTTTACCCAGCCAAATTATCCTCTATTTGGACCGCGAACATTTGTCGTCTTTATTTCAACTGCTGCACCATGCCCTAGAAAGCAGTGGGTGGTTACGAGCTTTATTAGTGGTGGGAGATAATTTAGAACGGTGTCAAAAGCTACAAAAAATTTGGGATAAAACTGGGCAGAGGATTCCAGAGAAGGTACAATCTGGAGTCGGGACATATCCAGTAAAAACAGCCATGACGCCCAGCCGGTTTTCCGTCGCTGAAGTGGAGGTGCAATCCATCCCGAATGCACCCAGCCAGCCCAACTATCCTCTGGGCAAATCCCAACGATTTGCGCCGGTTCCGGTGATTGCCCTCGGGGGAGTGGAAACAAGCATTCTGGCCCTGAGTTCCCATTTAAACGTCTGGATTCAAGTAGAACTGGATCAAGCTCACACAGAGGAAGAATTTGCAGGCATTGGGGAAGGGAATGAGCCGCGTAGTCGAGTATCAGTCGTGTTCGACCCAGAGGTGATCGTCCAGTTGCTCCGAAGCTCAACCCTGGCGACAGCAGTTCCTCACTGTTCCGGTTTAGAAGCGGGGGATCTAGAAAATGATGAGCGGGTATTGCGACGGTTTTGGTTACATACGCTCCATTTAATTTCTTCCCAAGACTCGGGTATTGGCACGGCCCAAGAGAGTACCAAGCTCATCGATTCTAACCCAATAGGGGAGAGGACGGCTCAAAACCGGCAATTTTCCCCGGAGAGAAAGGCTTTGCGATCGCCGGCTTATGAGTCCCTAACTCCTCAGCCAACTCAAGACGGCATCCCTCACCAGTCATCCTGGATCTCGTTTCCGAATCCCGGCTTTGATGGGCTGTTTTGGGACTCTCCCACGGGAATTGTGTACCACAGCATGGATGGCGGGATCCTCAAAGCCAATCCAGCCTTTTGTCAAATGACGGGGTATAGTCCCAGTCAACTGCGCTATTTAGATTCCCGGGCGATTTCCCATCCCGAAGATTTCGCAGCATGGTTGCGACTGATTCAACAAATGGTGCGAGAGGGAGTCAAACGGCAAACCCTGCGCCAGCGTTACATCTGCGCCAATGGGGAGTTGTTGGCGGCAGAGGTGACCCTGTGCCTGGTGGGGGAAGAAGAGGACGAGAGCTATTTTATGACCTTTGTCACGGATTTGAGCGATCGCGCCCGCGCCGAACAAGAAATCCAACAGCGGCGATCGCGGGAAATGCTCTTGAGTCGAATTTCCGCTAAAATCCGCTCTACGTTCGATCTCCCCACCATCTTAAAACTCGGGGTCCAGGGTCTCAGACAAGCCCTAGAGACCGATCGCGCCCTTGCCTTTCAGTTTTTAGCCGATGGCAGTGGCATTTGTATCGCCGAAGATGTGCAAGCGCCTTATCCATCCATCAAGGGACAATGGTTTCCCCCGGACTGTATGCCCCTTGCCCATCGCGATGCCTATCGGAATGGACATCTCGGGTCAGTTCCCGATATTCAAAGTGCCGCCCTGAGCGATTGTTATCGAGAAATGCTCAACCAATTTCAAGTCCGGAGTTTTATGGGCGTCGCCATTGGGCGTAATAAAGAAGAGTCTATTATCCCAGATCCTCTCAGCGTGAGAGAACTTCAGCCGGGGGAAATCGCAGAGATTGATCCCGATATTCTCAAATATCCGAGTGTTTCTAACTTGTGGGGATTACTCGTTGTTCATCACTGTCATGGTCCCCGACAATGGACAACGGACGAAAAGCAACTGGTGCAAGCGGTGGCAACTCAGATGGCGATCGCCATCGAACAAGCCAATCTCGTCCAACAATTACGCACCTACGCTCGGGAACTGGAAGATCGGGTCCAGCAGAGAACTACCACCCTAGCGCGATCGCTCCAATTCGAGCAACTGATTCGCCACTTAACCGAAACCCTCAGCAGTGCCACCGATGAAGACAGTGTAATCAGTGCAGCGGTACAAGGGCTCGTGGAAACCCTCGGGGTGGAGAGCTGTCATGCCCTATTGTGGGATGAGGCAGAAGGAGTATATCAGGCCCTGGCATCGTTTCTCAACCCCCTTTCGGACCAAGCGTTACCCGTTGCGACTCCCTTGGACTTTAATCAGATTTCCCCGGACTGTCGGACTGTGCTATTACAAGGGAAACTCTGTGTCTTAGAGGCGGGACAGTGTGAGAGAAACGCCGATCGCCTCCTACCTGGGGGTGAGAATTCCCAGGAGTCCACCCAAAACCTATGTTTCCAACAAACCCTGGTTCCGATCGCCGACGATAGCGGTTCCATCGGCGCGTTAGGCATCATTCAACCCCAAGAAAAAGACTTTGATAGCGACGAGATTGAACTGGTGAAGCAGGTGGCCAAAGTTTGTGCGATCGCCATCCGCCAAGCCCACCTGCTGCGAAAGGAACAGTCCTCCCGTCTGAGTGCGGACTATTTTCGGTCTTTTCTGCGTCAATCCAGTGATATCTTTGTCGAATATGATACCCAACTGCGTTATCTCTCGATTAACGCCGCAGGTGCCGCCTTCTTTGGTCTGAGTCGGGAACAGATGACTGGGAAAACCAATCGAGAACTGAGCGCCAACGCCGCTGAGGCGATCGAACCCCTGCTGCGTCATGTCTATGAGACTGGCGATCGCGTTTTAGTCAGTCACGAGATTACTTTCCCCATCGGCAACAAAACCCTAGAAACCGTGTACTCTCCCATCTCCGACGAAACCGGCTCAATCCATCGGATCATTGCGATCGCCCGAGATGTCAGTGAATTTCGTCACCAATGGCAGCGCCTGCAAGAGCAAAATCAAGAACTAGCCGCCATCAACCGTCTCAAAGAAGAGTTCATTGCCACCACCTCTCACGAACTGCGCACCCCCTTAACCGCCATTCTCGGCTTCTCCAGCGTCCTCCTAGAAGAATCCTTCGGTTCATTAAATGGTAAACAAAAAATTTACCTCGACCGGATTCATATCAGCGGACAACACTTGTTATCCCTGATTAATGATATCCTCGACCTCTCCCGAATTGAAGCCGATCGCCTGGAACTCGAACCCCAACTCGTTTATATTTGCGATATTTGTCAGGGTCTCGTCAGCCTGATTCAAGAGCGAATCGCCAATCACGGCTTACAGTTTCAGATGGAAGTAGACCCCTCTCTCGAATGTATGGTGGTTGACCCGCGCCGTCTCAAACAAATGCTCCTTAATCTCCTCACTAATGCGATTAAATTCACCCCGGAAGGTGAGGTGGGGTTGAAAATTTATCGGACTCCTGCTCATGAAACTCCCGAAGGCTGGGATGGCAAGTCAAAAGCTGGAGACAAGGCGATATCGAAGCCCATGCGGAACCCCCTCACTCGCCCTCATGATTGGATTCACTTTGTGGTTTGGGATACGGGGATTGGCATTGACGAGCGCGATCACCCGAGGTTGTTTTCTCCCTTCTCTCAAATTGATTCCTCTCTCACTCGCAAATATCAAGGCAGTGGTTTGGGGTTAGCCATTACCCGAAAATTAGTCGAACTCCACGGAGGATGGATATCTGTCACCTCTGAACCCAATCAAGGCTCGACGTTTAGTATCACCTTACCGTTATACGAATCCGCCACCGAAATTCTCCTAGATGCCCTCAAAAATGGCAGCGTCTAATCGGGAACTGGGCTCTCGGAGTCAGACCCCACACCCTTTCCAAACGGAATACTACCCCAGGTGTGGGATCAAACCGATCACAGAGCCTTACCGGGGAGGTAACCCAATTAAGTGACCCTCCCCGACTTGAATCAACCCTTCCGCCCGTAATTTGCCCATTAATCGCGTCACGGTTACCCGAGTTGAACCGATCGCACTGCCAATCTGAGCGTGAGTTAAATTCCAAGGCAGGTAATACCCACTCACCCCCTCTCCTTCAGGCTCATCCCCCATCGCTAGACCATGTTCTTCAATCAGTAAAGTCAAAAATCCCAACAGTCTGGCGATCGTGCGTCGCTGGCCCAAAATTCCCAACCACAACAGCTTCCGCTGGTGTTGATACCGAAACGCATCCAGGACCTGTTGTCGAAATAACGGCCACTGATCTAAGTCACTCCAGTACATCCACATCACCGAGGTTCGATCAATGTGAGCGTAGGCTTCAAAGGTACAAAACGTCTCCCTAGCGACTTCAAAGGGTTGACTCTGACTCACAAACCCTAAAAAGGTTTCAGCGTTTTCCCCTTTGTCTTCCCCTAAGACGGGGACGGTATTGAGTTGCAAGCCTTGAGCCGCAACATCCCCCGGGGGCGGGGATAGCTTAGGCGATCTTGAAGGGGTGGCGACTTCGACTGAGGGCAAGTCGGCTTCAGGGCGATTGTCCCCGGTCTTTTTTCGGGACGAAACCTGGAGGGAACTGGAGCTATCTTTGGCAACTCCCACCAACCGGACGGCTCCTGATATCACTAAATATACTAATCCAGGACGGGTGGGAATTCGTTCTTCTTTCCGAAAGGTCCGACATCGATAATGTTGTTCAGCCCACTCCAAAATCGGTTGGTGAGTTAAAAAAGGCCGAGAGGGATGGTCCGGTTCAGATGAATACATACCTAAAATTTTTGCAGGATTTGGCTCGACGCACCAACGTAGATGATGCGGTGGCGATGCAAATACTCCCTTCTCTAAAATGTCATAAACTCTTGAACATCTTTGCTCACGTTGACCATGAGTCGGGATCAACCGCATCAAAATAGGCGGGTTTTGCCCCACCCTTCGCCTTCTCGATGCCCAGATGCTAAACCGACTCGGTTTTGAAACAGATTCAGGGGAGGTAAGACACCGGGGCGTTCAGGATAATGTGTCATCGGTTTGGACCGATCGCGCTTTAACAGTTCTCGGTTCATATTAAAATAAGCTGGGATCCAACAATTAGGGTAGCCCATATTACTGAACCCCCTCAGACTTGTCCGGTTACTTTTGGCCCAGTTTTCTCCGGTGATGGATTGAATGGCTTGGACTCTCTAATTGTCCGGGGAACCCCACCGGACTCGACCCAGCGACTCTTTCACCCCCTCCCCCGATCATGGTTGAACCCTTAGCGATCGCCCCCATACTCCAAGCCCAACTCCAACAAGCCATCCCCTCACCTTCGACTTGGCCCCAGTCTATCCCCCTCTATCGCGCCAAAGATTCCCAGCGGATCCTTTATATTTCCCCAGTCGCCCTCCAACTAGCAAAACAGGGGTCTATGCCTCCTCTGGAAATTGCCCAGGCGATCGCCCAAGGTTTCCGGGACTCCCAGTCCCCAGCCCTAGCATTTCCCATTAGGACCCACCACTGGCTCCTGAGCGTCGTTCCTCCGGGCAAACTTTACCTCGAACTCACAGACCCTGGGATTGCAATGTGGTTACAACGGGCCCTCCTTTGGGACTTCCAACCCGACCCCACTCCAGACCCAGGACCCTTGCCCCCCTCTGGGTCCCCCGATTTATTTCCAATTCAGTACGCCCATGCCCGGTGTTGCACCCTGTTACGGTTGGCTCACCGCGAGGGCTTGATTACCCTAGAAACCCCCGCCCATAAGGGTATTGGGTCGGTGACTGCACCGGACCCCATCCCCTGGTTGGAGTCCCTCACCCACCTCAAGCCCCATCATCCTGCCGAACGCGCCTTAATTTCTCGGGCGATCGCCACCGTAGACGCCCTCAGTTCTCCCCTTTCTACCGCCCAAATTACTAGCCGATACCCTGTCCCTACTCTCCTAAGTCAGGATTTCCTGACTTTTCACGCTCAATGTCAAATTTGGGGATCCGTGCAATCCCAGGATCCTAATTTAGCCCAAGCCAGATTAGGGTTAATTTCAATCACTCAAAAAATACTGAAACGCTTGCTAGAAAAAGAATTGAGCAGCTTTGCCCCCTTGGAACTTTAGCCCAGACGCCTCCGTCTGGAAATCTGAACTCAAAAAAATGTCACAAAATTCTCAAGAAAGTTTGTTGAGGGGGGTGACAAATCCGCTTGGGTTCGATATATTAACAGGTGTGTGAGGAGCGAACCAGATAAGGGCACCGAGACGAAACACGGCCAGTCGTCGGTGCCCTTTCTGCTGCAAATTTTTAAAACGCTACAAAAACCTACAGGTTTATGGGGGAGATGGGGAGGATGGGGAGGATGGGGAGGATAAGAAAGTTCAACGTCCCGACTTCAGTCGTTACCGCGTGACTTGGCTTCAGCCAAGTCACGCCCATGTCAGGCCCTGCCTCCAGTCCCCAACCCAGCAGGCGGTAGACCCTCGGATTGCTCGTGTTATGGCTTAAGCCATAACACGAGAGCAACGACAGCAAGTCGTTACTACGAACATCTCCCCCATCTCCCCCATCTCCCCCC
>CAYUEH010000298.1:0-6910 GCA_964442465.1 uncultured Laspinema sp.
AGGGAGCGATCGAGACAGATGGCGACCAGCACCTCTGGCCCAACGCCCAAACTTTTCAAATAATGGGCGAGTTGGTTTGCCCGATGGTTGAGTGTTGCGTAAGTTAAGGATGCCCCTGCACAGAGGATAGCTGTTGCATCCGGAGTAGACTCAACTTGCACCTCAAATTGTTGATGAATACACCCTGTTGTCCGCTGTTCGCTCATGTTCTGTTGCCTTGCCCTGACGATTAATTCTCTGCCCATCGAACATCCCCCTGACGAGGGGTTTTAATCAGTAGTTTTACTGAATTTTACTGAGTTCGGAAGATGATTAGAGAGGTCTCTCTTTATCAATTTTCTCAACTCTCAAGGGAAATCCCAAGATGCGATCGCCTCACCCAGATTCCAGACAATTCAGGAATAACTACGGGATTTAACGAGCCTGATTTCCGTAAAACTACTTAACTTCATGCCCTGAATTTATTAATTTTGCACTCCTGGGTAAGCGTGACTCCCTTCGGAAAAATTATCACCGGGGTTACCGATGCACTTAAATCTCCTGGGGGTGATATAAATTTTAGACTTCCCTAATTTTCAAAAAAAATTAACAGCTTGGGCAAATTTAATCCTATTTTGAGGGTTGACAAATTAGGAGGATGATATTAGTATTGATTATTTATTAAAATTATTAAACCGCTTGTCTATATCCAAAAAGGGGAGTTCTTGGATACCGACAAGCGGTTTATTCATCTCCAATTCAGTTTTTAAAAGTCTCTTTTCTCCCCATCCCAGTGCCGAGGGGGGCCTTTGTCCCGATCAGTCTGGACCCTTGCTCCTCTCGGCTTTTACGGACTTACGGCAGGGATTGAGGGGAGAGTTTGAGGGGAATGGCGATCGCAAATTCGGACCCTTCTCCCATAGTGGAAGAACAATCCAGGTGACCCCCATGTTTTTCCACCACAATTTGATAACTGATGGACAACCCCAGACCCGTCCCGGACCCCACAGGTTTAGTGGTAAAGAAGGGGTCAAATAATTTTGAGAGAACCTCATCAGTCATCCCGGTGGCATTATCAGCAATCCGAATCACCACATTATCTCGCTCAATAGTCGTGGCAATCCGAATCACCGGCAGGGAGTCGGGGTTCAGGGGAGTAGACATATCCCCATGACTCTGTTTTCGCTCTTTTTCCTCTAACGCATCAATCGCATTACTGAGGATATTCATAAACACTTGGTTGAGTTGACCCGCATAACAGGTGACCAAGGGTAAGGCCCCATAATCTTTCTCTAAGGCAATCTCTCGGCAGCCCGGTTTTTCTTTGAGGCGATGGCGCAAAATTTCCAGGGTACTTTCAATCCCTTCATTAATATCAACTTCTTTGAAGTCAGCTTCATCTAAGCGCGAGAAGTTCCGCAGCGATCGGACAATCTGCCGAATTCGCTCGGCTCCTGCCTGCATTGACATCAAAATTTTAGGAAAATCCTCTTTGAGGAAATCCAGTTCTATGTCTTGAATCAAGTCCTGAATTTCCTCCGTCGGCTCTAGGTAGGTTTCTTCATAGAGTTCCAGGAGATTCAGTAAATCGTTGAGATATTCCCCCCCATGAATCAGATTCCCATAAATAAAGTTAACCGGGTTATTAATTTCATGGGCCACCCCCGCGACCAACTGTCCCAAACTGGACATTTTTTCCGTTTGAATTAATTGGGTCTGGGTTTGACGGAGCTTTTTCAAGGTTTGTTGGAGGTCTTCATTTTTGCCCTGCAACTCCAGGGTGCGTCGTTCGACCTTTTCCTCTAACGTATGATTGGCCTCTTCTAACCGATCTTTCGCAGAAATGAGTTCCGTCTTGGTCAATTCTAAGTTGCCATACAATCGCGCATTTTTAATGGAAATTGCTATCTGAGAACAGAGCATCCTCAAGACTTCTACTCGACTCTCCGTAAAGGCATCAGGGGTTTGGTTGTTTTCCAAATAAAGCAACCCAATCAGTTTACCCTGGTTGAGGATTGGGGTACATAACAGAGATTTAGGTTGGCGGGCTTGAATGTAAGGGTCTGCCATGAAATGCCCATTTTTAGCCGCATTATTTAACACAATCGTTTCTCGGGTTCTGACCGTGTAATTTACCAGGGAAACCGGAACAACCTGACTACTTTGCAGCGGCATTTCTAACCCAACTCTGACCTCCATTGGATTGACAGTTCCTTGGGCTTCTATATAAAACTTTCGGTCTTTGTCTAAAATGAAGCAACTCATTTGGGCCCCGGCACTTTCCATGACAATTTTCAGGAGTTTTTCCAGCAAATTATCAAATCTGATTTCATCGGCTAGCGCTTGAGAGGCTTTCATCACCGTTGCCAAATCCAATGCACCCGTTGTCAAGTTGGTGGTAGAAGTGGTGGTATGAGTGCCATCACTGGTGTTGAGGTTGAGGTCTCGAACTCGTTTTTGCGAGGAAAACTCGGGATAGCGCGACTCTAATTCCTGGACTTTTGCCATTGCACCCCAACGGAGATAGGCCGCATAAGCATCAATCAGATAAATTCGGGCAATTTTGGAGCGCCCTAACTCGAAATAAAACTCTGCCGCGCGTTCATTGGCGATCGCCTCTTCTTGGATATACTCTTGGTCTCGCGCCGAGGCGATCGCCCGGTCATATAAGTCCATCGCTTCCACAGTCTGCCCCAAAACCCGCGCTTTCTCCGCTTCGACTAACTCATATTTATGTTGAAAGTTAGCCGGTGCATTTGCGGCCCACTGCTGCATTTTTTGCTGATTTTCCTGGACTTGCTGCAAATATTGTTCCTGTTCTTGGAGGGAGACCTGGGGATAGGTAGCCAGCAGAGAGAGCGAATAATAAAAGTTATGTTGAGCCCCTAGGAATAAGCCCATCACAGCCCCGGCATAGTCCGCTGCAATGGTCACATTTTCAACCGACTTTGGCGAATGATTAAATAAATAACTCAGAATCCCCTTGGCCAAATAAGCCATAAACAGTAAGGTGTGATTCTGAATTTCTTGAAATAGAGGAATCATTCTCTCTTCATTAAAATTTTCCCCGGTTAAACTGCAAGGGTCATCAGAGCTGTTCTGCAATTTTAGGAGGAACTGATTCCACAGCTTCAGATAATAAATTGGATACTCTTGTTTTAATTTCTCCACTAAAACAAGATATTGGGTTTGCTGTTTGTTCACCTTGTCCAGAGGTTCACCGATCCACAACAGATTAGAACAATAGGTGATCGCACAATTGGCTGAAAAAACCAGGTCCCCGGTTTCTAAACCACTTTGAGTTCCTGCAACCAAGTCGCTCATGCTAGATTTAATAGGCTCTTTCCAAGGTCGGATAAACCCGTTAAATAATTGGTAGACCTTGGATTTAAAAGAATTAGCCTTAAATTTATCTAGCAGTTTTAAAGCGATTTGACCGGAAAAATATCCAGCATCAGCTTCATCCATGACGGCACAAAGCAGCATTCCATACAGCGCATAGGCGTAGGGGGCCAGCGGTGAATGACCATATTCAATACAAAACTGGATCGTGGTTAATATAATTTGTGGAATCATTTCTGGCCTTGCCAGGTAGGCTGGAGCCGCAAGACTCATTAACAGGCGCAAACCGGCTAATCGTTCTGGATCGCTTAAGACTGGATAATGGTCTAAATCCTCTAACTTCGGCAGTTCAATTTGCCAGTTCCCATCGCTGGGGATGGCAGATAAAGTGACCCCCAATTCTTCTAAGGCGTGCAATCCAATCTGAATTGCCTTCACAAGATGGTTCTGTCCCAGTGATATCTGCATTTGTAACTCGTACACTTTGACGCGATCGAGTCGGTTCACCGCATGCTTGAGTACGATTTCAGCGAGAAGGGCGGATTGGTGATAGTGGGTATTTAAGTATTCAGCTTCTGCCGCTTCTATATACAGATCTAAGCTGAGGTTATACTCATTTTCCCAGGTCTTTACCCCCAGCAGTTCGATTCCAAAATTCAAATACTCGACAGCGGTTTCATAGGCCGTCGCTTCCTTGGCTTTATGACCGGCTATCAGGTTAAATCGCGCCAGTTCTAAAGGAGAAATCGTCTCTTCTTTGAATAACTGGCGGGACTTGATAGGGTTGGGGCTAATGAATTCTACTCCCCGATTTAACTGATTGACAATATCAAAAATGTTGGACTCGATTTCATCAGAGCCAATCTTTTTGAGTAACTGGTGGCCCAGTTTGAAATGGGTGATTTTTCGGTGTTCTTCGGGAATCAGAGCATAAGCCGCTTGTTGGATGCGATCGTGCAAAAATTTGTAAGTGACCGATTGAGAATAGGGATAAGCATCTTGTGGACTGCTGATGTCCAAAACGGCGGGGTCTAAGAGGCGATCGCCCATTGCCAAGCCGATTTTAGAACTCTCACTGACTGGCAAAATTAACCCCACCTGCATCGGTTTCCACAACTGATCTGCTGTAGTTGACTCTGATTGGTCCGTGGCGATCGCCAGCACGTCTAAAGTAAACCGATTTCCAATACAAGCCGCTACTTTTAACACCTCTTGGGTTGATTTAGGGAGCTTTTGAATATTTCTCGTCATCAATTCCACCACATTCAAATCCGTAATACCCCGGCTTTGAATTTGGTCAATATCCCACTGCCAAATTCCCTCGTGATAATCAAAAATTAATAATTGGTCATCATAGAGAGATTGGAAGAGTTGCGTCAAGAAAAATGGGTTTCCTTGAGTTTTAGACCAGAGTAAATCTGCCAAAGACTTGACTTGTGCCTTCTCTTCCCGAAGGGTATCAGCCACTAATGCTTGAACGTGACTTTTATCCAAATTCTGTAGCGCCAACTCATGGACCACTGTTCCGGCTTTTTTCAGTTCCTCCACCGTTATCATTAAGGGATGGGTGGCATCCACTTCGTTATCCCGATAGGCAATTAAAGCCAGCAAATACTGACTATCCAGATCCGTAATCAACAATTCCAGTAACTTCAAAGAGGCGGCATCCGCCCACTGCAAATCGTCCAAAAACAACACTAACGGATGTTCCGGCTGAGTAAAAACCTGCACGAACTGCTGAAACACCCGATTAAATCGATTTTGGGTTTCCATTGGGGGAAGTTCAGGCACAGCCGGCTGTTTGCCCATAATCAATTCCACTTCAGGAATCAGTTCAATAATCACTTGACAATTCGGACCTAATGCCTCTAACAGTTTCTCTCGCCATGCCTCAACCCGGGCTTGCGTTTCTGTCAAAAGCTGACGCACTAAATCAGAAAATGCTTTGACAATGGCTGTATAAGGAATAGTTCGCTGTAAGGGTTCAAACTTGCCTTCAATAAAATACCCCCGACATTGCACAATGGGTTTGTGGATTTCATTGATTACACTGGTTTTTCCCATGCCAGAATAGCCGGAAACCATGACTAACTCTACACTTCCATCACAAGATTCCTTGAAAATTGACAACAGTTTATCGACGTCTTTTCCCCGCCCATACAGCTTCTGGGGAATAAAAAATCGTCCCGACTTGTCCTGTTTTCCTGCCTTGAAATTGGTGATTTCTCCAAAATAAATTAGTTGATTCAAACAGCCTTCTAAATCTACCTTCAGCCCTTGAGCACTTTGATATCGCTCTTCAGCGGTTTTTGCTAACAGTTTCATCACAATATTTGAAACCGCTTCGGGAATCTCTGGATTTAACTGATGAGGAGGGACAGGCTGTTTGGCAATATGGGCATGAATCAGTTCTAACGGATCGTTGGTCACAAAAGGAAGTTGACCCGTGAGCATTTGATAAAAGGTGACGCCTAGGGAATAGAAATCACTGCGATAGTCGATCGCCCGATTCATCCGCCCCGTTTGCTCCGGAGACATATAGGCGAGGGTCCCTTGCAGTGAATTCGGGTTGGCGATCGCCTGGTGCTCTCGATTCAGGCGCGAAGCAATACTAAAATCACTCAGCTTAACCTGTTTGGTAACGGGATGAATGATAATATTTTGAGGTTTGATATCCTTATGGATAATCTGATTTTCATGCAACTGTCCCACCACCTCTGACAGTTGAATCCCAATGTTTAAAACGTCCCTAACCTCCAGGGGTTGACCCGCCAAAAAGTCACTGAGGTCTTTTCCGCAAAAGTCTTCTAAAATCAGGGTGAGTCTATTTTCAACCTTTTCCAAATCATAGGCTTTAATCGCCCCTTTTAAATCCAAAAACTTAGAAACTTCGTATTCTTGTTTTAAGTTAATAACCTCTTTCAGGCTAGGATGCTCATTTTTGAGAACTTTCAAAATAACGGAAGTTTGATCTAAGGTCCTCTGCCCTCGATAAACTACGGTATCCTGACCTTCATAAATTTTTTCTAGCCTTTTGTATTTAGCAACAGTATTCATGATTTTTCATCCAATCTTAGAAAAGGGTGGGTTATTCTCAACGTTTTTCTTACCGGGTTGGCTTGGCCCTGCCCTATTCCGCTACCCGATGGAGACCCCTTGAACCCCAGATAGAATAGATAATTAGCCGATCGCAACTCATACAGTATGTTACAGTAAAGTTGGCATTTTATTTAGGAAGTTGGGACAAAGAAGGGAATACCCACAGGGTTTTGTGACAGAACACCTGCTGATCTGCAACAAATTAGGCCCAGAATTTGTTTATTCTCTTTTTTATTTAATAGTGGCTCAACGCTCTAGCGTAGATTAATTATTTCAAGAATCATGTTTTTTGTCTATGATGAAAATACGGATTTTTTAGTCGTTCTTCTCAAGCAAACTATAAATTTGCCCAGGTAAAGAATGAGGATATAGAGGGTCTCAATCTGGAATGAAAGTTTTCAGGGGCTGCTCAGGTCTCTCTGGCGGTGTCAGTGGAGAGAGATTGAAGCAGTCCCGATGAAAATAGAAAACCGGGCCAAAAATCAGAACT
>CAYUEH010000299.1:0-6906 GCA_964442465.1 uncultured Laspinema sp.
TCCGGCGGGGGTTCAAACCCCCGCCTAACAGCTAAAGTCGGATAAATCCGACTAAAAAGGTTGTCTGAATTGCCTTGTAATCGGGTTTTAACCGACTTTAGCTATGACGCGGGGGTTTGAACCCCCGGCGGACTTTCAAATTATCCTCATTAAAACCCCTGCCTGTGACTCCTTCTATCTTTGATGCTGAACATCTGTTATTTACCCCGGCAACTGCCGATAGTGATGCAATTCCCCTAATTTATGCATTTCCCAATGAGTACAATGTTGGGATTACTAGCTTAGGCTATCAAATCGTTTGGGCGACCCTGGCAACCCGGGGGGATTTGCAAGTATCTCGTTTGTTTACAGATTTACATGAACCCTTACCAGGGGAACCCGAACTGTTGGGATTTTCCGTGTCTTGGGAATTGGATTATGTGAATATTCTCGGATTATTAGAGTCTCTGGATATTCCGATTCGGGCATCCGATCGCCAGGAATCGCACCCCTTAATTTTTGGCGGGGGTCCGGTTTTGACGGCGAATCCTGAACCCTTTGCTGACTTTTTTGATGTAATTTTACTCGGGGATGGGGAAAATCTCCTCGGTGAATTTGTGGACGGGTATCAGCAGGTACGCAAGGCAGGGCGACTGCAACAATTGCGGCATCTGGCGCAAATTCCTGGGGTGTATGTCCCCAGTTTGTATGAAGTCACCTATCACAGTCCCGACGGGGCGATCGCCTCAATTCACCCCATTGATTCAGACCTTCCCGAAACTGTTGCCAAACAAACCTATCGCGGTAATGTTTTATCCACCTCATCTGTGGTTACCGAAAAAGCCGCTTGGCCGGATATTTTCATGGTAGAAGTGGTCAGAAGTTGTCCGGAAATGTGTCGGTTTTGTTTAGCGAGTTATCTAACTTTACCCTTTAGAACCGCTAGTTTAGAAGCATCCTTAATTCCAGCCATTGAACGGGGACTACAAGTCACGCGGCGGATTGGATTGTTAGGCGCTTCGGTGACTCAGCATCCAGAATTTAATCAATTATTAGATTACTTGAATCAGCCGAAATTTGAAGATGTGCGTCTGAGTATTGCCTCAGTTAGAACCAATACTGTCACCCCAGAACTCGCGAAAACCCTGGCAACTCGCGGGACAAAATCCCTGACCATTGCCATCGAAAGCGGTTCGGAACGGGTGAGAAAAATCGTGAATAAAAAGCTAGAGAATCAGGAAATTACCCAAGCGGCAGTGAATGCCAAAGCCGGGGGATTAACCGGGTTAAAACTGTATGGAATGTCTGGAGTTCCGGGAGAGGAACTGGAGGATTTGGAGGCAACGGTGCAACTGTTGCAGTCTTTGAAAAAATCTGCACCGGGGTTACGTTTGACCTTTGGCTGTAGTACCTTTGTCCCGAAAGCCCACACCCCATTTCAGTGGTTTGGAGTGAATCCGCAAGCGGAAAAACGGTTGAAAAAGTTACAGAAAGAATTAGGTAAGTCGGGGATAGAGTTTCGGCCAGAAAGTTATAATTGGTCCGTGATTCAAGCCTTAATTTCCCGAGGCGATCGCCGCTTATCTTCTCTATTAGAATTAGTCCGACATTATGGGGAAACCCTCGGCAGCTACCGTCGCGCCTTTAAAGAACTGCGGGGAACCTTACCCGACTTAGACTTTTACGTTCACCAGAATTGGGAATCCAGCCAAATTTTACCCTGGAATCATATTTTAGGACCCTTACCTGTCACCACCTTGCAGAAACATCTCGCTGAGGCAACGAGTTATTTTCCCTCGGCGGAAAAAATAATTTCCCCTGTAAGTTAGGGCCTGCAAATCTTAAAATTTGTTAAATTATCTTCTCATTTCTAAAAAAAGCAGTTAGAACCAAGGAGTCGGAGTCAAGGGAAAGCGTAATTTTTTCAAAATTTATGAAGATCAATCAAAACGCCTGGAAACTTTCAGTGGCGATCGCCGGTGCATTATTCTGTTACACCCCCACCGCGACTGCCCGAGTCACCCCAACTCCCCTCCCAGAAACCGCTGATTTGCCTCAGCAGATGCCAGTGCAAATTGCCCAACAACGCTATTGTCCTGATGGCGCAGGAGGTACGCCCTTAGTCAATTTCTATGAAACTGACAATTTTTGGGTGTATATTTGTGAAGCCGACCGACTCTATTACTATGGTGTCGAAAAAGGCAGTGGGAGTTCAATCACCCTTCCCGTGGAAGCAGAAGAAGGGACGGGATATGTTGCGGTCAACGGCGAATATACCTATATCGTCAACGGACTGAGTTTGAGTATTTATCGCGGTAATACTCTCCTCCAAGAGGACTCGGTTTACCGAGATTAAAGATTCTGTTTCTTTCAAATTTTGGGGTGCATCTCTATCGGCCATTAAGGGATAATTTATGTTATAATTTAAGGATTGATAAGTTGTATTACTCTCAAACTTTATGCAGACTCCAGCCGAATATTCTTGTGCGTATTGCGGCGAAGATAATGTCATCTTTGTAGATTTGAGTGCGGGGAGTTATCAGTCTTATGTCGAAGATTGTCAAATTTGCTGCCAACCGAATGTTTTATACTTGCAGGTGGATGAAGAGACCCTGGATGTAGAAATTAGCAGCGAACCCGAAAGTTAATTAAATTCAATAAAATTCCCCCTAATTTATGCTCCATTTTAAGTATTCTAGTCTGATTAATGCTCCCGTAGAAGTGGTCTGGAACTTTCACGAAAGACCGGATATTTTACAACTTTTAACGCCCCCCTGGCAGCCGGTGGAAATTGTCCGTCGGGAAGGGGGGTTAGAAGTTGGGGCGATTTCTGAGTTTAAAATTTTTTTAGGACCAATTCCTGTGCTTTGGCTGGCGCGGCATACGGACTGTGAACCGTATCAATTATTTATTGATGAACAAGTAGAAGGACCGATGGATCGGTGGATTCATCGTCATGAATTTATCCCGGAAAATGGTAAAACTCGGTTAATTGATGCGATCGACTATGCCATACCCGGGGGATGGATTCCGGATTTGATGTTGGGGTGGTTTGTAGATGCACGTCTGCGGGATATGTTTCGCTATCGCCATGAAGTGACTCAACGAGAGTGCAGTCTTTAGTCTGGATTTATTTAGTACCCGTTTTGATAGGAATCTTAATCACAAACTCCGCCCCACATCCCGGTTGAGACTGACAGTCTAAAATCCCTCGATGTTTTTCCACAATAATTTGATAGCTAATCGACAATCCTAATCCCGTGCCTTTCCCCACTGGCTTGGTGGTAAAAAATGGGTCGAATAAGCGATTTTTGACGGTTTCTGTCAGTCCTGGACCATTGTCTTTAATCCGAATTATGACAAAATTATCTGGGGTGAGTTGAGTGTGGATGCTAATGGTGGGGGAGGGATTTCGAGCAGTTGAGTTGGCATTGGGGAATTGACTATTTCCCGTTTTTCCCGCTAACCCGTTGCCTTCTTCCACCGCATCGATCGCATTGGCGAGAATGTTCATAAACACTTGGTTCAATTGGCCCGGATAACACTCAATTAACGGTAATTTTGCGTAGTTTTTTACCACCTGAATCTGAGCCAGTCGGTGTTGTAAGATTAACAAGGTGTTGTCAATGCCTTCATGAATATCTACCGGCTTTTTCTGGGATTCATCCAACCGGGAAAAATTGCGCAACGATAAAACAATTTGGCGGATTCGTTCGGTTCCCAACTTCATCGAATGCAGGGCTTTCGGCAAATCATCTAAGATAAAGGCTAAATCCAGTTCTTCCAGCAAATCGCGGATTTCTGGAACGGGTTCTGGATAGTAGTGCTGATAGAGTTCGATGAGGGGTAGCAGTTCTTTAAAATAGTGATAGGCGTGAATGGCGTTCCCATGAATAAAGGTTACGGGGTTATTAATTTCATGGGCAATTCCGGCCACCATTTGGCCTAAACTGGACATTTTTTCCGTTTGAATCAGTTGAGTTTGGGTTTCTTGGAGTTGATATAAAGCTTGTTCGAGACGTTGCGCTTGGTCCCTTGCTTGTTGCGCTGCGGCGCGAGATTGAGCGTAGAGTTGCGCTTGGTCGATCGCAATGGTGAGGCGATCGCTAATTGAACCCATTAACACCACTTCGCTCTCATTCCAAGCTCGTTCCCCACTACAATGAACGCAACTTAACACCCCCACTTGACCTAAATGCGTCTGTAACGGCAAGCAAAGCACCGATTTAAACCCCCAGGTTTGAAAAATCTCTACCACCGTTTTATCGGGATAGGATGCCACCGCATCAATGCGAATCGGTTGCAGTTGCAAACACTGATGGGACCAAGATTCACTCACAGCATAGAATCCCAAAGGACTCACCACCCCTGGCGATCGCGCTGCTTTCACCGTTTCCCAATCTAAGACCGAACCATCCTGCGGTTGCAGCAGCGATCGCATTCCTTCCCGAGGCATTCCAGTCGGTCGATACCAACTAAAATAACAGAGTTCAATTTGCAACAATTCCCGAATTTCCTGTACCGTTGTTGCCAAAATCGTCTCTAAATCCAGAGATTGGCGAATCTGTTCCGTGAGTTGATTCAGCAACGCTTCCCGCAAGGCTTTTTCCTGCAACCGTTCTTCCGATCGCCGCAATGCTGCCTCAGTCTGTTTGCGCTTCGTAATCTCTTCTACCGTTCCCTCAAAATAAAGTAACATTCCCGTCTCATCCCGAACCGCTCGTGCATTCTCGGCAATCCAAATAATTCGGCCATTTTTGCAGTACACCTGCGACTCAAAATCAGAAATTTTTCCATTTTGGGCGATCGCCTCCATAAACTGATTCCGACGATTGGGTTCCACATAGAGTTGATGCGCCACATTCCGCAGTTCCTGCATCAGTTCCTGGGGTGACTCATACCCATAAATCCGCGCCAAAGCGGGATTTGCACTAATATATTCCCCCTCCTGAGTCGTCTGAAAAATCCCCATAATCGCATTTTCAAAAATGCTGCGATATTTCTCCTCCACCAATTCCCGCGACGCCATTTCCCCTTGCAACTGGGCGATCGCCTCCTGTAATTGCTCCGTGCGCTCCTCCACCCGATGTTCTAACGCTTCATTCGCCGCTTGCAACGCCTCTTGATAGTGCTGACGCTCCGTGATATCCTGAACCAAAGAAGCCACCCCAATTGCCCTGCCATCCGCATCAATTAGCGGCGTATTATACCAATCACAAATAATAATTTCCCCCGACTTGGTAAAATTTTCATTCGTGCTGCGCGTCCCCCCAGTTTGCTGTAACAACGCCTGAAAAACTTGGTCAACTTGCTCCCGGGCACTTTCCGGAACAATCAGCTCCACCGCATGATGCTTCATCGCTTCATCTTTGGAATACCCAAACATTTTTTCCGCCGCCGGATTCCACTCCATCACCTCAAATTTCAAATCCCATTCAATCACCGCTAACGGCGTTTGTTGGAAATGTAATCCCAGCCGTTGTTCCGACTGCCTGAGCGCTTCTTGGGCCATTTTGCGCTCCGTAATTTCAATCAGCAATCCATCCCATAAAATATCCCCATTCTCTTGCTTTTCCGGTCGAGAATGACCCTCAATCCAGATGACTTTACCCGAGGGATTAATAAATCTTCCCTCCCAGTGCCAGGGTTCTAGGGTTTCAGCAGAAATGGCGACGGAACGGGAAAAATTGGGGAAATCATCGGGGTGAATCAGATTAATTAAAACCTGAGCATTTTCTTCAATTAATTTTGCCTCAATTTCAAAAAAATCCCAACATCCCGGACTCATGTAAGGAAAAACTCCTGTTCCATCGGGACGCATCAGGAATTGATAAATCACTCCGGGTAAGTTAGCAGCCAACTGCTGGAATCGGCGCTGGTACCGGGTCAATTTTTCCTCGGTTTCCTTCTGGGAGGTGATGTCAAATTGCAGGGCGATATATTGGTGAGGAATTCCCTCGGCATTCAGAATCGGAGTAATGGTTGTATTGACCCAATAAACCGATCCATCTTTGCGTTTGTTTTTAATTTCACCGCGCCACACTTGACCTTGGGAGATCGTCTCCCACAGTTGGGTAAAAAATTCCGGGGGATGAAATCCAGAATTAAGCATTGCCGGGGTGCGATCGAGACTTTCCTCTCGACTATATCCAGAGATTTCTATAAATTTATCATTCACCTCGGTAATTCGTCCGCGATCGTCGGTTTCAATCACGATCGCCGTATGATTTACCGCAGACTTCCAATTCAGTAAACTTTCTTCACACTGTTGCAAATTAATTGAGCAAGTCGTCATAAGTTACCTGGGGAACTGGCTTGAGGTTCTATCTCTATTAAAGCCATTTCATTGGGAAGAGTCATGGATTGTTGCGAACTGTAACATTAGGGGCCTTGGTCCGGCTTCCAGAACCCCGTCAGTCCCTGCAGATCTTCAGGTGATCGGCCCCAAACCGGACCCTTTGCGGACAACTCCCCTAGGCCGGTTCGGTTATTACCCCCGGATTTTTTGTCAACCCCCTTGCAATATTTCTTTACAGTTTGTTACATTAGTTTACATAACGAAAAGAAATACCTGGAGAAACTACATGAAAACCGACTTTAACTTCCCCGGCAAGTACCTCATGGGTCCCGTCGTCTTCCGCCCCAGCTTTAACGAGCAATCTGAAGAGATTAACGCCAATCAAGCCTGGTCCTTGTTTTTCACCGCAGGACAAGAAGACAAAGCCTTGGGCTTCAACACCGAAGCCGGTCGATTTTTCACCAACCTCCTCATGGCGATCGCAGTCAGTGGGATTATCTATTCCTTATTCTTTAGCAGCACTATCGGCTAATCCTCCATCCATGTTCTCCTGCTTAAAAACCCGCCCCCTCAAGGGTGCGGGTTTTTGCTACCTGTAGGGTTGATCGGTAAGCAATTGTAGGGTGGGC
>CAYUEH010000300.1:0-6897 GCA_964442465.1 uncultured Laspinema sp.
AGAACGACTGAAGTCGTTACTACGAACAATTGAGAACGACTGAAGTCGTTACTACAAACATCAGACCCATCTCCCTCATGCACAGTTTTATTCCACCTGAGCGTTTTTTTGCCTATCTGAGTTGGACGGATATTGCGGCGATGCCGGATAAAGGGAATGTTGTGGTGATTCAACCTTTGGGGGCGATCGAACAACATGGTCCTCATTTGCCGGTGATTGTTGATAGTGCGATTAGTATGGCGGTTTTAGGCAAAGCCTTAGAACAATTAAGTCCTGAAATTCAGGCTTATGCTTTGCCGCCTTTATATTATGGAAAATCTAATGAACATGGGAATTTTCCCGGGACGATTAGCTTGAGTATTCAGACCCTTCTGGCTACATTAATGGAGATTGGGGATAGTCTTTATCGGGCAGGATTTAGAAAATTAGTTTTTATGAATTCTCATGGGGGTCAACCGCAAGTGGTGGAAATTGCGGCTCAGGATTTAACGGTAAAGTATCCAGATTTGATGCTTTTTCCGTTATTTACTTGGCGGGTTCCTAATGAGAGTAAAGCGCTTATTTCCGAAAAAGAGCGGAGACTGGCGATGCACGCGGGGGATGCAGAAACGAGCTTAATGTTAGCAGTTTTGCCGGACTGGGTGAAGATGGAAAAGGCGGTGGAGGAATATCCTCCGGAACGTCCGGAAGGGAGTTTGTTAGGAACCAAAGGGCCATTAACGTTTGCCTGGTTAACCGAGCAAATTAGTAGCAGTGGGGTGGTGGGGGATGGGACGGCAGGGACGAAAGAGAAGGGCGATCGCATTTGGGAATCTTTAGCCCAGGGTTGGGTGCGCGTGATTCAAGAGGTGTCTGAATTTCGCTCTCAATCTTAACAACATCTCTGGCATTTTTCTAGGTAAGCCACCGAGGAATTCACTGGAGTTTTTAAAAGGCTTGACTGGAATAAAAAATGACATTCGAGAGACCCTCTAAGGGTGAATTTGATGCGGGTCTGATCTAGCATTCCTTGCCGGATTTGTACCTCACCCGATATCCCCTTGGATGTTCTAGGAGAGGGGTTGGGGGTGAGGGTCTTCCACAACTGATTTAGGACTGCTATAGCAGCAGATAAAACAATTAACGACAATTTTTGTTTGAGATTGTTCCCTGCTTATAATTTTAAAAATAAAGATGGACAGTTGGCCCAGTATAAGTCAAAATCAATGGGCGGACTATTAGAGGAGAATTATGCGGATTTTGCTGGGGGGACTGTTAGCCAGCTTTGTATTATGGGCATTTCCAGTATGGGGACAAATCTCGGACTCCCAAGTGGTGGCGCTGGTGGAAGCACTGCGCTTGGTTGCATCCAATTCATCGGGGAGGGATGATGGACTGGAGAGTGCCTGGAATATCAAACCGGCAAATATTAGAAGGTGGTCAAGGCTTTGTATTGGAGAGGAATTAACCCCGGAAGAATTTAATTTGGACCGGACGAAAGCGCAATATATTTTAGTGTGCGTGATGGAGGATGTGTTGCGGAATGAGTATCCCCTGAGTGGCGACGATGAAAACATTGCCGTGCGTCGTGCTGCAGCTTGGTGGGTGTCCGGTGATGCGAATTTGTACGATCGCGGTCGGTTTGGTGACTATACTCAGCAGGTCCTCGAACTCTATCAGAATCTTCGCGCTCAACCCAGTGATTTTCTCCCCACTCGCACTGCTAAACCCCTCCAATAAGCAACGGTTTGTGACCCGGATAGCCGTTCGCCCGAACTCCTCACACAGTTGCAAGCGCGATCTCAAAAAGAACCCAGCCGGGAAGAGGGGACGTTTTTGTCTTGACTATTGAACAATACCGATGAAAACTTAGCCCCTCAATCCCAATTTACAACCCTATGAACTGAGAACCCAACTCGGCAGATAGTTTAGAACTTCCTCCGTCTGGACTTCGACGGGTTGTTTGAGGGGGATGATGATGGCGAATTCTGTGCCTTCTCCGGGTTCGGAGAAACAGAGTAGCTGTCCCCCATGTTTTTCGACGACAATCTGATAACTAATCGATAATCCCAGTCCCGTCCCTTTACCCACAGGTTTGGTGGTAAAGAAGGGGTCAAAGAGTTGCTTTTGCAAGTTTTCTGGGATGCCGTACCCATTATCACGAATCCGAATGATCGCGAAGGTGGGACGGGGAATGTTTCCCGGTATCGGGGCATCAACCTTAGAGGGTTCGGGGGTGATGCAGGCGCAGGATTTCACAGCAGAGTAGCGATCGCCCGCAGATAAATCCCTGACTTGTTCCAGATTTTGCGTTCCCAGGCCCCGAGGCGCGATCGCCCGTTTCCAGTCTCCCGCGATCAGTTCGGTCCTAATCTCTATTTTCCCACCTTTGTCCGGCTTTTCTTCCACTGCATCGATCGCATTACTGAGGATATTCATAAACACTTGATTCAAGGAAGATGCATAGCATTCTATCTGAGGCAGATCATGATAGTCTTTGACAATTTCGATAGGAAATGCTCCCGAGGTAGACTTTAAGCGATGTTGTAAAATTAAGAGGGTACTGTCAATCCCTTCATGAATATTGACAGGTTTCTTATGCGCTTCATCGAGGCGAGAAAAATTTCGCAGACTCTGGACAATTTCTTGAATCCGTTCGGTTCCGAGCAGCATGGAAGAGAGCAAACTGGGAAAATCTGACCGGATAAAGTCGAGTTCGATCGCTTCGATTCGTTCGAGAATCGGCGCTTCCGGTTCAGGATAATGCTCCTGATACAAATCAATCAAACTGAGCAATCCGTTGCTATATTCGTGGGCATATTCCAGATTGCCATGAATAAAGTTAACCGGGTTATTCACCTCATGGGCAATTCCTGCCACCATCTGCCCCAGACCGGACATTTTTTCACTTTGAATCAACTGGGTTTGAGTCTGTTGCAGTTCTTCCAGGGTGCGTTGGAGTTCTTGCGCTTGAGTTTGAGCTTCTAGGGCAACCGTTTGACTGGTTTCATACATTTCCGCGTGTTCGATCGCGATCGCCAGTTGATTCGCCACCGCCTCCAACAGTTCTACCTCGCGATCGCTCCAAGGTCGGGTGCTCCCACAACTCCCAGCGGCGATCGCTCCGATTGCCCCCGATCGCGTCTGGATCGGTAAAGCCACAATTGAATTCAATCCTCCCTGCACACAAAACTCGCGCATTTGAGAATCTCTCGCATTTTCCACCCGATCGACTCTGACCGTTTCTCGGTCAATCAACTGCCCCCCAAAAGAACCAATGTTGTCGGCACAATAGTACCCCAACAAACTCGCACATTTCGCCGTCCGGGCTTCTTTCACCACTTCCCAGGCTGGGAGTGCGGCATGGGGACGATACCACATAAAAAAGCAGCGATCGATATCCAGAAGACTCCGGATCTCGCTCACTGCCGCCTCTAAAATCGTCTCCAACTCTAGGGAATACCGAATCTGACTCGCTAACCGGAACAATAATGCCTCCCGGCGACTTTCTTCTAACTGCGATTCGTGGAGGATGGCATTTTCTAGGGCACAGGCAGCTTGAGATGCCAGCATGGTTAACAATTTCAAATCAAGCGCCGCATAACTGTGCGCTGATAAGGTACTCACCGAAATCGCCCCAATGACGGAATCATTTGTCTTCAGGGGAACCGCAATCAGGGATTTTTCCGGGATTTCATCCGCAGCTTTTCTGGGGTCGCTCCTGACTTCGTTGACAATTTCTCCGATTCCCGAGGCAATCACTTGACCGACAATCCCCTCTTCCACCTTGAGGAAGGCGGGATCCTCTCCCACTGATCCAAACTGAGCCAAAGTTTCCAATTCTCCGGTACTCGAATTGAGTAATCGGATCGATCCCCGACTGGACTTGATCAGCCTCTGGGCTTCATCCAGCACGACTTTAGCCACTTCCTTGATATCCAAGCAAGCGGTTAATTTTTGCGAAATATTGTACAGTAGGGTAATTTCTCGATATTTATCTAACGCTTCATGAGCCAGTTGCTTTTTCTCTTGCTCTTTTTTGGCAAAATAGGCCAGGAGATTCCCCACAGATTTGGCTTCCTCCCCTCCTCGGACCCAGCCCAAAACTTCCCCAGATAGCTCAATCGGATAGCTTTCTGCTGGTTCCTCGGTTTTGGTGCCTAGGAGGATCTGCCCTTCTGTATCCCAGATCGTGCAGCCTTGAGATTGAATCGCGCTCAACAGTGGGGTCAAAATCTCTCTAACCTCTGACTTCACCAAAAGTCGTCTGAGATTAATGTTAAAAATTTGAGTGCTTCCTTTCATCTGAGTTCCCTCTAGCTATCTAATTTTATAAAAGATTGGACGCTTAATTATTCTTTGGATCTGATTCCCTGGGAATTTATTTCACACTCTGAAGGAAAATCTTTTTTCTACTTTACCTTTGCCCTGCCCTTGAGGAAGTGGTCTGTTTTTCGCGGATCCTGATATGCTGCGTTCTATATAGCGACCCTAAATTATTTTGACAATGGATCCTCACCCCCAACCCCTCTCTCGTTCTGGGAGAGGGGTTGGGGGTGAGGATCCTCTCGCCAACTGCTGCAAGGATTGCTATATCTACCTCTTAGACCTGCCATCTTGGCATCTACCATAAGGTAAAAATGTCTCATGATTGGGTCCACCGTTACTCTCCCTCAAGTGCTTCTGGGGATTTTTGATGTTCTTTCTCGACCTGGGATCGCAGGATTTTAAGGTTCTAACTTGAGGGTTAACTTGTTAACCGGGTCACCCTTGAAAACCCCCTTTATTTTTTTAATTTTATTTCCCGAGCGCCCCACTTGGCTCAGGATGCCCAATCCTGATTATGCTTATACACTAACCGGGTTTTTCAAAAAGTGCCAACGGTTGAATTACGGAGATTTTTTGAAAAAATTTCCGTATAAATACGGAATGGGTGAGGCCAGAGGACCCGGAGATTTATGGATGAAAGAAACCTGAAAGGTAAATGGAATCGGGGGTTTTCAGACACCAAGCGATAGGGAGTGAGGATCAACCCGTTAAAACTGTACGGAGCAAGTCGTATTCTCTTATACAAATTAAGATAAAATAGACCAAAAGTTCACCGTAAACAAAATCAAGCAGTAAGGCTCAATCCCATGAACCAACAGTATAAACAATTTCAAATTCGGTCCTGGCAACCGGGCGATCGCACTGTTGCAGCAGCAGTCATTGAGTCGGTTTTAGCAGAATATGGCCTAAATTGGGACCCCCTGGAGGCCGATCGCGATGTTCTGGAAGTTGAACAAGCCTATCACCATACTGGAGGGGAATTCTGGATTATAGCACATTCCGATAAAATAGTCGGGACTGCCGGATATTATCCCGTTTCGCGAGGGAACAATGCCGTGGAGATTCGCAAAATGTACCTGTTACCCGAGGTCCGAGGTCAAGGTTTAGGAACATTTATCCTCAAACAACTCGAAGATGCGATCGCCAAGCGCCATTTCTCGGAAATCTGGATAGAAACCGCCAGCGTTCTCACCGAAGCGGTGCAACTTTATGAACGCAACGGCTATCAACCGGCAACCGGCGTGGAAACGGCTAGGTGCGATCGCATCTATGTTAAACGCCTTCAAGCATAACGCAAACTGGCAAACGATTTTCTCACACTGGCCTTGGTTAACGCCGGTTGAATGCGATCGCTCGCCATCCGCGCCCCGGATAAATTCCGCGCCACCGGACCCACCTGCAACGCCGCCAACCCACCCATGATAAACAATTCACAACCGGGCCAGCGTAGATGCTCATCCAGAACCGGCAATCCGTTGACAATCGGAATCGGATGTGCTTTCATAACATGATGCAATAATGTATCAGTTGTCACATCTACCTTTGTTCCCGTCGCCAACCAAATGCGATCGCAGGTATAGATTGTCCCATCATTGCAAACAATCTGCCATTCTCCTTGGTTCCAAACCACCCGCACCACCTGACATTCCTCCTGAATGCTCAAGTTGCCATTGCGACTTTCCCGGCGCAAGCGCGTCCCCACTTCCGGAGTCATTGACCCTCCATCCCGCGCCTGTTGGATCAACTGCCAACGCCGCTCCCAGTCTGATTCGGCCATAAATCCCTTCAGATATTTAGGACCCAACCAACCGGGTTCGGCATCAAACAGTTTTTCTTGGAGTCGCCGCTTAATCATCAAAGTAACCTTGGCCCCCCGGGATATCGCCCCAGTTGCCAGATGTCCACTGGTTAACCCGCCGCCAATGATTAAGATGCGATCGCCCGTTAACTGCAACTGCCGTAAATCCACAGACTGGGAATGACAGAGGCGATCGCCCGGGTAGTCCGTCTCAATCTGTTGCACCCAGTCCGGAACAAAGGGCCTGCCTCCCCCCGTTGCCATCACCACTCGTCGCGCTATCACCGGAGAGTCCCCCGCTCTCTCTAACAGAAATCCCTGGGCACCGGATAAGGGTTCAATTCCCGTCACTTTCGCCGGAATCACCGCATTTTCAATCTGCCACCGGGCGATCGTCTCTTGGCAAAACTCCTCAAACAGCTTCGTCCCCGGCAAATCATAAGGGGGGAATAACTCCTCGGACCGATTTTGGGCAAACCGGCGCAAACTATAGGGGTCTGGGTCCGGATGATGCACGGCAGGACTCCGCAAATGGGGAATCTCCTGGGCGGCAAATTGCTGGGACCACTGATTCAACCAACGCCCACTGGGATCAAATACCACAAATTTACCCCGCATTTCCTTGCGTTTTTGCAGCAAATGGGTCGCCAAGGTGAGAGCATGGGGTCCCGCGCCCACGATCGCAATGTCAATTTTCTCCAGTCTGGATCCGGTCCCGATATTCATCAGCCAAAACTATAATCAGAATTATTCTCATTATAGTTTAGGACGAGAAGACGGGTGCGATCGCC
>CAYUEH010000301.1:0-4385 GCA_964442465.1 uncultured Laspinema sp.
CGTAAATTTTTGAAACAACAGTTGCAGTCCTAGACAAAATAAACCCAAGGCAGCAAAGGCAAAGATAAAGGTTGCTAGGGTACTCACCCCGGTGACTAATGTCCGAACTGCGGCGGAAATATTCACGGCGATCGGATTATCCGAGTGAATCGGTTTGTTGGCAAAGGTGGAGGCGATCGCCTGGGTGAGCATCATACAGGCATAAGCAAATCCTCCAGAAATCAATGAACCCATAAAGCACCGCATCAGGGTGGGTTGAACGGGTTCTTCATGGGTAACGGAGAGCGGGTTGGGTTGAGTCGGTGTGGGATTAGTCATGAATTTTTGATAGCGAATGAACTGTTTAAATTTTAACGTTTGAATTTGGATATCGACAGAACAAAACCCCCCTAATGGACCCCGGGGGCTAACTGAATTCCGGTATTAATGAATTGAGCAATCCAAAAATCTAGGTCCGGATTTCCCAGGGTGTTTTGAACTTGTGCGCGGATTTGTTCTGCTTTTTCCCGGGAGTCGGTGAGGGCAAATACGGTGGGTCCGGAACCGGACATCAGGGTTCCTAAAACATCAAATTGTTCAAAGGTTTGCCGCAATTTTAACACTTGAGGATATTCGGGCAACACGACTTTTTCTAAGTCATTGTGCAAACATTCTACCACTTTCATCTCATCCCGAAGCGCGATCGCCTTCACAATGGGTCCGGAATGGACGCGCTGCTGTCTAGCAGCTAAATCGGTGGATTCTCGAATGTAGCTACTGCCAAATTGCTGGCGATAGGTTTGATACGCCCAAGCGGTAGAGACCCCTAAACTGCGATATTTTGCCAGAATTACATACAATCCTTCTAAATCTGGCAGGGGTTCGAGTTCATTTCCCCGTCCCGTTGCCAAGGCGGTCCCTCCGGTGATACAAAAGGGAATATCCGAACCCAGTTGACTGGCTAAATCTTGTAATTCCGGTTGGGTTAAACCCAGGTCCCAGAGCATTTCCAACCCAACCAACACGGCGGCAGCATTGCTGGAACCCCCAGCTAATCCGGCAGCGACGGGAATCTGTTTGTCGATGAAGATATCGGCACCGCCATATTGCTCAAAAGCGTTGGGATAGGTTGTTTTGAGGAGTTCTGCGGCGCGGTAGGCGAGGTTGGTGCGATCGCAAGGCACTTCGGGATGTTGGCAGTGGATCCGAAAGTCCTCGGTGCCATTGGCGCGAATTTCGACGCGATCGCCTAAGTCGATGCTTTGCAGGACCATTGACAATTCGTGATACCCATCGGGGCGATCGCCGATAATTTCCAGATACAGATTGATTTTAGCCGGTGCAATCAGGGAATAAGAGCGCATGGGGGTATTTTAAGGGGTGACGGAAGGTTCTAGGTTTAATAAGTTGCTTAAAGCCACCCACTGCGATACGCTAAGGTCTTCGGCACGCACTTGGGGGTTAATGTTTAATTGTTCCAGAAACTGGGTCAGTTGATCGCGATCAATCAGTCCTTTTAAATTATTTCGTAACATTTTGCGCTTGCTGGAAAACCCGACTTTGACTAAAGTCTCTAACCACCGAGGGCGATCGGCGGGAAGCGCTAAGGGGCGCGGCGACAATCGGACCACGGCAGAATCGACTTTCGGGGCCGGGTAAAAGGCTTTTGCGGGAACAGTACAGATATATTCGCACTCCGCTACATACTGCACCCGCACGGATAATGCCCCATAAGTGCGGGATCCGGGTGCGGCATTGATCCGTTCTGCCACTTCTTTTTGAATCAGTAGGACGACGGACTGATAGGAGATTCGCGGCGGTTGGGAAATGGTGCCGAGGAGTTTTTCCAGAATGGGGCCGGTGATATTATAGGGAATATTGGCAACGACTTTATTGGGATGGTGAAACTGTTCCGGAGTTTGGGTTAAGACGGACTCTAAATCCAGGTCCAAAAAGTCCGCACATAAGAGTAAGAAATTCGGAATCTCCCCCAATTTTTTGGCAAGTTTTTGGGACAAATTGCGGTCAATTTCTACGGCCACCACAGATTCAGCCCGGGAGAGTAACTGGCGGGTGAGGATGCCGGTCCCGGGGCCAATCTCTAGGATGCGATCGCCGGGAGATAATGCCGCCGCTTTGACAATTTCATTGAGGGCTTTATCGCTTTGCAGCCAGTGTTGAGCAAATTGTTTTCGAGGATAAGGCGAGGGCATTTTAATCAGGGGTGGGTTCGGTGAAACGTTTAGCTTTTTTATTGTACCGGATTTTGGCTCCGAAAATTGCCCTCTTTCTCAAGGAAGATTTAGGGTTATTTCTTGAGGAGGAATTTTTGAGGATTTGCCCGGGATACGGATTTTCCTTCCCCTAGAAAGAAATTAAAAACGTTCTACCTTAAGGGAGAGGAAAATTAGAGTAAAAGTTACTAAAGTTTACATAGCGTGTAAAACACCATTAAGGATATACAATTATCATGGCAAATTTAGCAGACAACATCAATCAAGTCAAAGAAACTCTACCGAATATCACGCCGACTCCCCCGGATATAAAACCCCAGGTGACCCCTGGAGAACTCAAGTCTCGTCTGGAGTGGGGAGAACCCGGTTTAACCATTATCGATGTGCGCGATCGCGAATCCTTCAACTACGAACGCATCACCGGCGCGATGGCCATGCCAATGGAGAACCTCGCCGAAACCCTCAGTTCCAGCTTAGAATACAAGCGCGACATCTACCTGTATGGTGACAGCGACGAGCAAACCAAACAAGCCGCCAGTGAACTCCGCAGCGGTGGCTTTATCAACGTTGCTGAAATCAAAGGCAGTTTACCGGCTTGGAAGGCGATCGGCGGTCCTACGGAAGGGATTGTTTCCGTGGAAGGTCCTTCCGGTCCGAGTTCCGTGAAGAAAAGCGAAAGTAACGTGGCGGCTCGTGTCGGCCAGCAAGGCGATTTGGAAGCCAAAAAATCTCAACAACATCGCTAGAGTGAAGTTCTTACGTCTGCGATAGACTGGTTCAGGACTTACGCAATATTAGACCTCTTGCAAAATAACGGATTGATCCCCCCAACCCCCCTTAAGAAGGGGGGCTTTAGAAAATTGTGCAAGAGGTCTATTTAACATGACCCTCTAAAAGTAGAGGCGATTCGCGAATCGCTTCTACTTTTACGGTATATTTTCAAACTCTGCGTAAGTCCTGCTCTAGCGTTTTGGTGGCGGTTTTTCCGACTACTGCGCGATCGCCGTTAAATAGTCAGGATTCACAACTTTCCAGGTACTCGCTAACGCTTCAGCGATCGCACCTGTAATAAAGTCATTGCTCCAATAGCCGACATGAGACAGGGGATTCCAACTGGTTAATAAATTCCCCACATTCACCGGCCAATCGGTCGTCACCACCTGTTCATATTCAGGACTCAGGGGTTTGAGGGGATAGGAAATAATATCATTGGGGTCATAAAAATTAACCCATTCCCCGACTAAATTCGGATGATAATTCGTTAACTGTTGCGCTGGAATCTGGATGGGACGGTCAAACTTTTGATGCAAACTCCACAAGGCGATCGGACTTCCGAGACTATAAAATAAACTCAGGGTTTCCCCGCGTTCTAATGGGGTATTTCCCATCTGACTGGTCACGGATTCAGGCATCAGCACTTTACTCCCCCGAGTCCGAGTAAATTCCTGAAGATCATAAAAGTAATTGCTGGCAATCACCGACCCCAGACTATGAGCAACGGTACAGAGGGGGGCGGTGGGACCGGCTTTTTGCGCTAAAGTTCGCAGACTGTCCGCAACCCTGCCGTGAATCCGATCATACAAACGCCGATCGCGTTCCGAGGTGACTTGATAGGCGATCGTATCTCCCAGAACATTAATGAAAAAAAACCGCAACCATTCAAACCGCAAATTCTCTCCCTGAACTTTTTCCCATAACTCCCGTTGTTCCGGTTGCAGCAGCGGTGCCCAATAAATATATTCAAACACTAATCGCGATTCCGCTTCTTCGGGGGAAATTCCCAACTCCTGGGCAAATCTTTCGAGAATTTGACGGGATAATCGGCTAAAATATTTCGGGTATTCCAATCTCCCTTCATCCACATCCGGATCTCCCGACCCCATGCCATGAATGACGGCTACGGCTATTTTTTGAACAGACATGATGATGACCCTTTTTAAAAAAATTGGCAAACTTTTCCCTATCATAAATCCCTGCGCCCTTCTAAACTGCCTCCTGTAGGCTGATCTTGACAATCCGGGGTGGGAACGGCACCCAACCCCCAGATTTCGTCATCTCAAGGGGGTTTAGCATTAAAACAATATCAACCCTGACCCCTTCAGGGGTAGCCCTGTCCAGGTGATCACTTTGATATCATTATTTCAGGTAGCCGCGCTTCGAGAAGCGCCTGTC
>CAYUEH010000301.1:4485-6891 GCA_964442465.1 uncultured Laspinema sp.
GGTGATCACTTTGATGACCTAAAATCGTTATTTCATGTAGAGGCGCTTCGAGAAGCGCCCCTACAAATAAACCTTGTCAACCCTGACCCCTGAAGGAGTCAGGGTTGACCGAGATGATTATTGCTCAATCATTTACTGTTCAATCTTCAATTCAGCCACAACCCGTAGCACTTCCGCCACCGTCCAAGCTTGAGCAAAAGCCCCATTCGGGGTCATTGGCGCATCTCCGTCAAAAATCTCACTGAGATTACCGATACAAGCCCCTAACAAATGATTGGCAAGGGGTCTGAGAAATGTAGCCGCCGTTTTCGGATCTTTCGTGACGCGCAGATAGGCGGAAATATAAGGTCCAATCAGCCATCCCCAGACGGTTCCCTGATGGTAAGCGCCATCCCTTTCCAGGAGGGTTCCCCCGTAATGTCCGATATAATTGGGGTCAGTCGCTGCCAGACTCCTCAATCCGTAAGACGTGAGTAGCGATCGCCCACAAACCTCCACCACCGCTCGTTGTCGCTTCCCCAGTAACGGACTATCCGGTAAAGATACCGCAAAAATCTGATTCGGGCGTAAGGATGCATCATTGCCATTGGGTGTATCAATCACATCGTAACAATATCCCAACCCTTCATCCCAGAAGCGATCAAATCCCGCTAGGGTGCGATCGCCTAACTTCTGATATTCCCCCTCGGGCTTTCCTAATTTCCGCGCAAACTCCGTCATAGTCCGCAAAGCATTATACCACAACGCATTCACCTCCACAGGCTTACCCTGACGGGGAGTCACCACCCACTCGCCGACTTTCGCATCCATCCAAGTCAGTTGCACTCCCGGTTCCCCGGCATACAGCAATCCGTCCTCCGGATCCATCTGAATCTGATATCTTGTGCCTTGTTGATGCCAGTGGATAATCTCTTTCAATACCGGCCATAATTCTTTCAGCAGCTTTTTATCTTTTGTAGCATGATAATAGGCCCGGATGGCTTGAAAATACCACAGGGTCGCATCCACGGTATTATAATCCGGGGTTTCTCCATGATCGGGAAACCGATTGGGCAACATTCCCCGATCTACATACTGGGCAAAGGTTTGGAGAATCAATTTGCCAATCTCTGGACGCCCGGTACAAAGGGTTAAACCGGGCAAGGCGATCGCCATGTCCCGTCCCCAATCCCCAAACCACGGATATCCGGCAATAATCGTTTTGCCATCGGGATTGTCTGGGTAAGGGCGATCGACAATAAAGCGATCGGCAGCCAACACAAGCTCACGCACCCACTCCGGGGATTTTCGGGACAACTGATAATTCTTCCCTTTTTTGCCTTTCAATCCTTTCCCTTTGAGGGCGCGTTTGATTAACTGTTGATCCAACTCCCTGCGAGACTGTAAAGCACTTTCTACCCCTAAACGGGCATTGCAATCGGTACTCACGGCGATCGCCAAAGATTGTCCCGGTTGTAACTCACCTTGAATGGTTGCCACTTGCAGTAAATCTTCCAGGCAATCCCCTCCGCGACTCTTCTCCACCGCCAAATCAAACCCATAATGCCACTGATGCGCTGGACTGACTGCGCCTCCAACGGCATACAAATAGAAGGGAACCGCCCCGGGAAAGGCCGTAATACATAAACCCGACTTCACCGACTCCACCTGCATGAACCGGCTATTTTCTTGGGTGGTATGATGGCGATCGCGATAAGTCGCAAACCCTTTCATCGTCAAAGTAATCGGCAAACTCGACCGGCGCAGGGTATAATAAATATAGGTAGTATTTTCCCCCTGCTGCATCCAAATCCGTTTTTCTAACAACGCATCCCCAAACCCATAACTCCACACGGGAATAGAACCTTCTAAATGAAACCGTTCTATAACCTCATATCCTCGCGGTTCTACCGTCCCATCCGCCCATCGATTCGTAAACAGAGGATAATCTTCACTCCCATAACTCGCCACTTCATCTAATTTAGAAAACAGCAGGGTATGACCCAAAGGCGGATGAAGTGCCGCCATTAGTAAGCCGTGATAGCGGCGTGTCAGCAGTCCGGCAACGGTACCCGAGGCATAGCTGCCCGTCCCATTGGTAACCAGCCATTCGCGAGATTCAGCAGTTGCCAACTCGCCACAAAGTTCTCGACTCAGTTCACTTTTGAGCATCATGTTCTTGCGTTTATTTTGGTTAAATGATTTTGATTTCAAGACTGAAATATGAGCACCGCTTTCTTAGGGGCAGTCTTCAGATTCTGCCCCCAAAGGTCGGGTTATCTCCCCCTACAGAACTTACGCAATCTTTAAAGTTAAATCCTAAATGTAGAGGCGATTCGCGAATCGCCTCTACATTTTAAGAGGGGTTTTCAACATCTAGCCCTGTCAAGGTGGTAAATTTAATGACGAAAAATCATTGTTTCTTGT
>CAYUEH010000302.1:0-6888 GCA_964442465.1 uncultured Laspinema sp.
GGCGCGAATTGGATAGACTGGCGAAAAACGAATCGCCCCTACATGGACACTTATTTATTTCCTAATGAGAGGCTCTCAAGGAGGGAAAAACGTCTGTATCCCCAGCCAGATAAAACTTATTTATGAACAAACCCCAAATTAATTGGGCCGGTAGAATGAAACAGCCCTACACCCTTGTAGGGGCGAGTTTTATGATTATTGTACGACGGAAAATACCCGACAAGGGGCAAACGATCGCCTATGTTGTCGCGAAACCCCATACTGTTGCAAAGCCTGAGTATGTTTCGCCGTACCATATCCTTTATTACTTGTCAAATCATACTCCGGATATTTCTTCGCCAAGCGTACAATTAAATCATCCCGCCAAACTTTTGCCAGAATACTGGCAGCAGCAATCACTAATGAATTGCTATCTCCTTTAATCATTGTTTGTTGGGGAATTCCTAAATTAGGAATGCGCTGATTGCCGTCTATTAAACAAAACTCCGGTTTAATTTGCAGTTTATTAACGGACCGTTTCATCGCTAATAAAGAGGCTTGTAAAATATTTAGGCGATCGATTTCTTGGACCGATGCCATACCAATTGCACAGGCGATCGCCTCCTCTCGAATCAGTTTTGCTAACCGACAGCGTTGGTTATGGGACAGCTTCTTACTATCCGTTACCCCCGCTGCCTTCAACAGTGTAGCCGCCTCATCGGACAAAATAACCGCCCCTGCAACCACCGGACCAAACAAGCAACCCCGTCCCACTTCATCCACTCCGGCAATTCTGTCATTTGGGGGCGTTTGATTGGGATTTTTGCTGTTATCTGAGACATCCCAGAGACTAAGTTGTTGCGGCACATTTAACGGCACGATTTTGTTGGGGGTAAACAGTTATTCAGATTCAAACAAAATTGAAACAAAAAGATTGTCCTTGGAGAAGTAAAAGGATTCTCCAAGGACAATTTTGAGTCAAAATGAACTAACCTTCGACAGCAGAAGAACGACGACGGCGACGACGAGTGACGACTCCAGCCGAATTATCCTCATGGTCTTCGTCATCGGATGCGGAGATGTCCTCATCATCATCATCAGAATCGGCATTAGCATCCCCATGATGAACTGGAGCAAAATTCTCCTCGGGAGAGTCCTCCTCGGGAGAGTCTTCCTCGACATCCGCCTCTGCAAGGGATTCTTCATCGTTAAAACTCGGTTCCGAGAAGGAAGAAACCGACTCTCCCGGTTCCGTCACCGAGATGACGGCGGATTTGGAAAGTTTCACCTCGTCTTCCCGGAGCAACAACGGAGAAATTCCCATCAGTGCATAGACATCTTGCTCTTCCGGCGTCATTTCGATGTGAATCACCTCTGCCGGTTCGTTCACCTTGTCATAATCGCGGATCCTGCGACCCCGATCTGAGCGATCGGGACGATCCTCCTTCGACGATCGCAGATCTCGGTCATTCGTCAGCGCATAAGCGGGAGCAGCCACATAAGGGTCCGGTTCCGTCCATTCTGGTTTCGCTTCCCGACTCCCCGGTAGGATCGGCGAGGTGCGACTCCCGCCCGTTTTTACCAGGTCCTCCGTTCCGTCACCTTCACCCACATCTAAGCGACGACGGCGACGACGGCGAGGGCCTCCTGGACCCAATTCTTGATAGCTGGGATGATTGAGCAGATCCAACTCCGAGACTTCCGTGGTGGGTTCATAATCGGGGATATCCCGGACTGTAGGTTCTGGGACGCGAGTTTCCTTAACCGGGGAGGGAACCACCAGGCGATCGCTCACTTCCGGGAGAATCGGCTGGATCGGTTCAATCGGACTTTCCCCTTCTCCTGGCAGATGCACATGATGTCCTGACCCGCCACAAGTCGGACAAGAGCGACTAAACAACTCATAAACATTCTGACCTTGGCGCTTGCGGGTCAGTTCAACCAAACCCAACTCCGAGAGTTGAGCAATTTGCGGTCGATTTTTATCCGCTTTCAGGGCCTTATTAAAATGCTCCAGAACCTGCAACTGATCCCGACGGGAGTCCATATCAATAAAATCGACAATAATCACCCCAGCGATATTCCGTAACCGCAATTGACGAGCGATTTCCGTTGCCGCTTCACAGTTAGTCCACAAAACCGTTTCCCGGGAAGTCGCCGATCGCGTAAATGAACCCGAGTTAACATCAATCACCGTCAGCGCTTCCGTCGGCTCAATAATAATGTAACCCCCGGACGGTAAATCTACCCTCGGTTTCAGCGCTTCGCGAATCGCCGCATTTACCCGGAAATATTCCAAAATCGGAGTGCGCTCGCGGTGTTCATCAATTAACACCCCTGGCGGCGTTTTCCCCTCATTCCAACTCATCAACTGTTGCTTGACGCGCTTCACCCCAGTGCTGGCATCAACCACAATCCGATTCACATCAGCGCTGTACATATCCCGCAGCACGCGCTGAATAAAATCATCATCTCGATTCAACAGTGCCGGAGGACGGATCGTCGCCGCTTCCCGTTGCACATCCTCCCACTGTTTTTGGAGAAACTCTAAATCTTCTAAAATCGCCTCTTCCCCGACCCCTTCAGCTTCCGTGCGGACTAACAGTCCCATCCCGGCTGGTTTAATTAAAATAGCTAAAGCTCGGAGTCGATTTCGTTCCGCTTCCGTGCGGATCCGGCGAGAGAGGTTCACCCCACGACCGAACGGCATCAGGACCAGATAGCGACCGGGAAGAGTAATATTCCCAGTCAGGCGGGGTCCCTTATTTCCCGTCGGTTCCTTCATCACCTGGACCAGAACTTTTTGTTGGGGTGACAACAGTTCCGTGATGGCTCCAGACGAGCGTTTTAAGCGTAACGGTCCCAGGTCAGTAACGTGAATAAATCCATTGCGGTCCGGATCGCCGATGTTGACAAAGGCTGCATCTATCCCCGGTAGGACATTTTCCACTACTCCGAGATAGATATCACTAACTTGATGCGTTCCGGTGGCGACGACGAGTTCCTGAATCTGATCTTCAGAAAAAACAGCAGCAATTCTGTACTGCTCTGCGATAATAATTTGCTTCGGCATTCAATTTCCTCAAAACTTGGCTATGAGCTATCACCAACTTCAGACTTTTAGTGGAGTCTTTACGTTTACTGGGTTCGCTCGTGGCATCAAAAGTCCAGTACGACCGATGACCGCTTCCTATGTAGCTATAGAAAAAACGAAACTTGATGTTCTAGGGTGTCGGGACAGTAGAGGGAAGACAACAAGGGTTTTTGACAAAATTTATGCTGGCGAAAGCGAATGGCTTTGGGCCTTAAACCCAGTTCTTTGTCCTGTTTATCTAATACTGAACCGATCCACTAGGGCGGAAAATTAATCTTTGATATCCCTCGTTGGGTCCAAGCTAGAGCTATTGCCGAAAAGCCCGTGACCGAAGCGATCGAATCAATAGCTACGATGAAAAGGGTATCCCGACTACATTCGTAGAATACTTTGGATTCCCTCTGGCGAAAGAGTGGGTATCCAATCCCTCTTATGGAACTGACCAAGAATACATCTAAATTCTGAAAGTTTTGGCGGCAGGGAATGATTGCCAGCATCTCGTGCTTGGCATCTGGTGCGCGTCAGTAAGGTCGTAGAACTGCTAAATTTCGCCTCTCTACGGTTTGTCCAGCCACAACTACCGAGGTGTTGATTGCCCCTTTGACACTGTAGTGACTGTATAGAGAACAGAAAGTAGGAAATTAATCTTGACAAATTTACCCTGAACGGCTTCGCACTTAGCCAGAAAGGGGTATCACAACATAAGGGTCCCACAGGAGAACAGCGACCGGCTCTGTCTCTGTTGCTTTCTCAAAACTTGACCCATTTCAAAGGTCCCTGGGCTGTTTGTCTTGATCAAATGCTCTCTATGACGATGGCCTTTTTTAAAGGCCCTTCAACTTTTTACCCTGGGCTGACTCAATATGACTCAATTTGGACAAGTTTAAGGCAGGAAACCTTAAACGTTCTCAAAAGCTGAGTTCCTGTCGCTTCAGGTAAGGATGGGTTGGGCCATCGGGTTATATTTTAGCAGAATCTCGCCTAGCGGTAAATAAATTTCAGATTTCAGCCAAAATCAACTGTTTTCGGTGAGCGTGCAACAACTCAAACTCCCGTTTTGCCATCTTTTCAAACATATAGAGGATATGGGTAGGACGTAATAGGGTCCCGTCGTGACGGCAACTGCCGAGAACGCGGAGGGTGCAAGTCAAGGCATCGGTGGACACTTCAACTGGTTCCAATTCAAAGAGGCGATCGCGCAGATTCACCCATTTGACTTTCCCTTTTTTGGTCGTATGTTCCCATTCAATGTCCTCAGCAGCCAGGATTTCCGAGATCCACTGCTGCCAGTCTGACCGTTGCACAGCAACCTCCGGATCTGACGATGGGGTTAAACCCAATCGCAGGATATACTCAGCTTGGTCCAGGAGTTGACTCGCCGAAGGCGCTTTCACCGCCACGGGTTCAATCCGATAAATCGGCAGGTCTGCCGGAAGTTGAGCACTCAACCTTTCCCGGAATTCCTCAGGATCCATGAGTTCAGTCAGTTCAAAATCTACGATTTCGCTTTCCGAGGTGTAACCCAGGGTCAAAGCATTTGCGGGTGCAATTCGAGGTCCGGGATGATATCCCCCCGTGAAGGAAATCGGTAAATCCGCTCGACGCACAGCGCGATCGAATAATCGGAGTAAATCCAGATGGCTGACCAATGCCATGTCACCCATTTTACCCATCCACAGCCGCAATCGTTGGACGCGATCGCTGTTAGGCGAAAAGTGCCCGGCAAATGCAGGAATCGGCAGAGGTGCAACCACGATATTGTGACCAAAGTCAACACCACAGACCCCGCAATGGGAGCAACCCTCAAAAGAACAGTCGGGAACCGTTGCCGCTGCCAGTGCCAGCTTGAGATCTTCTTTCAACCAGTTTTTATCAATTCCGGTATCTAAAACATCCCAAGGCAAAGGCGCATCGAGACGAGCATCTAAGTCGGTGCCAGTGCCGTCCATGACGTTCCATTCGCCACTTTCGACTTGCCGGTATTTCCAGCTTAAATCGGATTCGGCGATCGCCTGGGTCCAGGCTCCAAAAGCCCGGTCCAAACTCTCCCACCAAGAATCCATCCCCGCACCCAGTTCCCAAGCTCGACGCACCACCGGGGCTAAACGGCGATCGCCACGGCCCACAAAATCTTCCATCGCCGAGATCCGCACATCCGTAAAATTGGCTTTCACCCCTCGCATTCGGCGAAATTCCTGGCGAAGCAGGTCCTGCTTCCGCAAAAATTCAGCCGTGGAGACAGAATGCCATTGGAACGGAGTATGGGGTTTCGGCGTAAAGTTAGAAATGGTCAACGTGACCTCTAACCGCTTCCCTCCTAGGGTACGACACTCCTGTTGCAGCCAATGGACGGTTTCGGCAATTCCGATCACATCCGCATCGGTTTCTCCAGGTAAGCCGATCATAAAATAAAGTTTGACTTTATTCCAGCCCTGTTCGTAAGCGGTTTTAATGCCCCGCCACAATTCTTCGTTGGTGAGTCCTTTATTAATGATATCCCGCATCCGCTGCGTTCCCGCTTCTGGGGCAAAAGTCAGTCCACTGGTGCGGGTGCCCCCGAGGATATTGGCAATATTTTCATCAAAGCGATCGACCCGTTGCGATGGCAGGGAGAGGGAAATATTTTGGTCCTTGAGTCGGTTTTTGATTTCCATTCCCACCGCAGGCAAGGCGAGATAGTCGGAACAACTCAGGGATAATAGGGAAAATTCGTTATATCCGGTGGCCCTCATTCCGGTTTCGATCGCCTCGATTACTTGGTCTGGATCCACATCTCGGGCGGGACGAGTCAGCATTCCTGGTTGGCAGAAGCGACAACCGCGAGTGCATCCTCGGCGAATTTCCATTGTCAGGCGATCGTGCACCGTTTCCACATAAGGGACTAACCCAATGGAATAGGCGGGAATCGGCGTTGCCACTCGTCGCAAGACCCGTTTCGGCACTCCGGGACGGTTGGGATGCACGGATCCATCCTCCGCCATATCGTAGAACTGGGGAACGTACACTCCCGGAACTTGGGCTAAATCAAACAGCAATTCTTCCCGAGTCAATCCGGCAGCTTTGCCTTCTTCAAGCACTAACCCAATTTCTGGCAGGAGTTCCTCCCCATCCCCGAGGGCGATAAAGTCAAAAAACTCTGCGTAGGGTTCCGGGTTAGAGGTAGCGGTTTGGCCCCCGGCGAATATGAGGGGCCAGCTTCCGGTTTCCACGTTCCAGGGACCTGGACTAGAACGCTCTTGGGCGGTGAGGGGAATGCCCCCTAGGTCCAACATTTCTAAGATATTCGTGGCCCCAAGTTCATAACTGAGGCTGAACCCAAGGATGTCAAATTCCGGCAGCGATCGCTTCGACTCCACGGAAAATAACGGAGTCTGGGTATTTCGCAGCTTCAAAACCAGGTCCGCACCCGGTAAATACGAGCGATCGCAAAGCTGTCGCGGTTGGGCATTCAAAATATTGTATAGAATCAGATGCCCTAAATTGGAGGCTCCTACCTCATAGACTTCTGGATAGGTGAGCACCCAACGCACAGCGGCACTGTCCCAAGGTTTATGCACCGCCCCCAACTCATTACCCAGATAACGAGCGGGTTGTAATATTTCTGGGGTGAGGAGTTTCTCTACTGCAACTGACACGGCAACTCTCTACTTTCTAAGGGTTCTCGATGCCCTCGATCAGGGCCCAGTCACATCCAGTCCATACTGATGCGCCATTCGAGCCTCTTTATTTTATACGCTTGTCGGGAAGGATGAAGGGAGTCATTGGTCATTGGTCATTGGTCATTGGTTGTTGGTCATTGGTCATTGGTTGTTGGT
>CAYUEH010000303.1:0-6884 GCA_964442465.1 uncultured Laspinema sp.
TGGGGGATATCCTCGATCGCCAAGTCAAGCTACAACCCGCCTATTATCAAGGGGTGATACTCTGTGAAGTGATTGCCTCCCATTTTGGATCGGTTGATCCCCTCCGCCAGTTGTTAGCCCGAATTTGCGATACCTTACGTCCGGGGGGTTTATTATTATTTAGTCTATTCTTAGCCGTGGATGACTATGAACCGGACAACCTCACCCGAGAACTCTCCCAGGTTACTTGGTCCTGTATTTTTACCCGGTCCGAACTCGCCGCAGCGATGGAGAGATTGCCCCTAACCGTCCTATCCGATGAGTCCGTTCTAGAGTACGAACGGGAACATCTCCCGACTGCCGCATGGCCCCCAACCGGATGGTTTATCAAATGGTGTCAGGGTGAAAATTTATTTCCCTTACACAACCAAGGCAAACCCCCGATGGAGTTGCGCTGGATTCTGTGTCAACGGCGGTAATTGTCCGGGAATGCCTATAAACCGGGGGTGGGGAAGTATTTAAAAACCAGATTTTCTCACAAAATATCTAACCCAGATTGAGGCAAGAAACCCGGTTTCTGAATTGTTCCAGGGGCGAGAAACCGGGTTTGGTGCGTTAACTTTTGCTACATCACCCCAATTTAGGCAAGAAACCCGGTTTCTGAATGGTTTCAAGGGAGATTAACTGGCAACCAACCCGACTTTTAATGCTTTGACGATCGCCTGAGTTCGACTGCTGACGCCCAGCTTTTCAAAAATAGCCGTTAAGTGAGCTTTAACCGTTGCAACTGTAACGTAAAGGTGACGGGCGATTTCCTCATTGGAAGCCCCTTTGACTAACCATTCTAAAACTTCCCGTTCGCGATCGGTTAAGCGGATGTTTTTACAGCCTTGCAAAGAATGACCGGAATAAAAATGAAAGATGCGGAAAAAGCTCGTTGCTACCTCTGGGGCTAAATAGACTTCATCCTTCATCACTGTAGTAATGGCATCCCAGAGTTGTTTTGCCACAAACTCTTTAAACACATAACCCCGCGCCCCGGCTTGCATGGCCCTAAATACCGCTTCATCTTCATGATGGGCCGATAAGACAATCGCCTTGCCGGGAAAAGACTGTTCTCGCAATCGTAGCAATGCCTCTATTCCATCGGTTTGAGCTAATTCTAAATCCAGTAATATTAAAGCGGGATGTTGTTGAGAAGCTACCTTTAAGGCTTGATCCACAGAAGCGGCTTCCCCGACCACATCCATCCTAAATAAACCGTTATTATTGTAAAAACTAAGCAGGGTTTTTAATCCCTGACGAAATATCGGATCGTCATCGACCAGTAGAATAGAGACTAACTGAGGGGTGATCATGGTTTTACGGGGCATCCTTTAAAAACAAACAATGGAAGAACTATTGAAAAATCAGGATATTTACGGGTTTGAGAGACCTACTTTTTGATTGTTATAGAAACCGGGATTAACTGAGAGCAAAGCCAATAGAATAAATCTTCTTTTTTCAAGAGTTAAATGAGCAGAACCTTTCAGAACTTCCCGGGGATGAAAAGTTTTAATCCGATTGAGGATGACGGGGTAAGGTAAAAGAAAAGATCGCCCCACCTTCGGGATGATTTTGGACCCAAATGCTGCCTTGATGGTCGAGGATAATTTTTTTGGCAATGGGTAACCCCAAGCCGGTTCCCCCAGGGCGGCGGGTATAAAAGGGAGTAAAGGCCTCTTGCAGGTCTTCTGGGGAAAGACCTGGACCCTGATCCATCAGGGAGACGAGAACCTCCTTATAAAAAACTCGCCACTCGCAAGTAATCCGACTGCCTAGGGGACTAAAGGCGATCGCATTATTCAAAAGATTCTCAAATACCTGTTTGATTTGCCATCGATCTAGGGGCAATATCACCGAAGTTTCAGAAGCCTCAACCTTTATCTCTTTTTCCTGCAATCGCGGTTGCATGAACTTGAGAGTTTCCTCGACAATCTGGCGTAAATCATGGCGCTGTTCCGGCAATTTATGAGCCGGTTTTCCGCAATTGAGTAACGTAGTCAAGTTAGCACTGAGTTCACTCACCGATTCCCGAATCACTGTAGCTTGGTCTTGAAACGGACCCGTTGGTAATCCCAGGGAAAGGGTCTCAGCATAAAGGCTAATCAGAGCCAGAGAATTCCGCAGTTGATGTTCCGCCTTATGGAGAGATTGCTGTAGGAATTGAAGTTCAGAAGATTGGTGGTTGGAGGCGACGGCACACCGGAGATAAGGGTGGAGCATTTGCATCTGCTGTTCCACAAATTCTACCTGTAAGGGAGACAGAGATTGTGCAGCCCATAACAGGAGATAGGAACGGGTTTGAACAAGGGCAGCAGAGGGATGATTCTCAGAGTAGGCTGTCGGCTCTGGAGATCCAGAGCGATCGCCCTCGGGAACAATCCCGGTTGGGAGGGATTCTGATAACCCACCCGAATCTGAGTCGATCTCCCGGAGAAACTGGCTGGAACCCCCATTAGCCAAGGCAGGGAGGGGGTAAACATAATAGGCATTGAGTTGAGACAGACGAGCAGTCGGCAACTCAGGGGGTAACCACAGCTCAGACTTGAGGTAAGATAACTCCCCCTCATTAAATTCCGGGCGATCGGCCCTCGCTTCACCCACCCAACGTCGAGGTTGTCCCTCCTCAAAATCCGGGTAAACAATCCAACCCCCGACCAAAGGCAGATAGCCGATGATCTGCTGAATCTGTTTGCAGCAGACGGATTCAATCGCTAGAGATTGCGATCGCGAAGGAGTGGGGTTCGTCAAGGGTCTGGTCTCTCCCAAGGAGAATTCCGCGATCGCGGAGGTAGAAGGCACTTCAGAGCGAGACAAAAACATTCCAAGACTCAACGGTTCCATACCTACTCTTCTTTGTAGTCGGTTCTCTTTGAGGATAGTCTCAATCCCCGACAGGAGGATAGTCAAACCTACCTTAACCTCAGATGCCGAGAAATTCTCAAATTCCACACAAATTTTAAAATTTCGACCAAAGTCTAATAACCAGACTCCATCAATCTCATTAATCTATAACCTGTAGCTGCCTAATCACCCAGGTTTATGATTCCTGCTGTTGCCCAGACCCTAGCAGAAATCCTGGTAGGCGGGACCTCAGCGATCAAGATGGAGCAAATTGATTTCAATTCTCCAAATCCCGGGCTGAACAATCGGGCTCCGAGGCTCAACCTCTACTGCTACGACGTTCGGGAAACCCCCCAAATGCAAACCTCCCATAGACAGACCGACCCCTCAACCCTTTGGTTTGATGTCTCGTTTCTGATCACAGCTTGGGATAGTACAGCCCTAGGGGAGCAGCATCTCTTGTCAGAAGCCCTGACAGTCCTCCTCCCTTACCATTGTTTACCCTCCAAACCTTTAGCTCCTGCCTTACAAGGTAAGGGAACTTTAGCGATGAGGATTTCTGCGGATGGGCTCAGTGAAATTGCAGCACTTTGGATCGCATTAGGTATCCCCCTACGTCCGGGACTATATCTAACTGTAACCGTTCCGTTCACCAGCCAAACTGAACCCGCTATCAAGGAAATTGCTTTTACCTCGTCTCAATAAAAGGCGTTAGCGAACTAACCCTGTTGCGGAGGCTCACACCCACCCGAAGCACTCATGTTTGCTAACCATTGTAGATCTAACTATCTATGTAATTGGAGAACAACCACTCATGCCCTTGGATTATTTTGCTCCTGGCGTCTACGTTGAAGAAGTAGACCGAGGTAGTCGCCCGATCGAAGGCGTCAGTCTCAGCGTTCCTGGCTTTATCGGCTTTACCGAAGATGTCCGTGGTGATGCCGAAGTCTTTCAACCCATGATGGTCACCACCTGGGATCAATACCTAGAGTATTTTGGCAAACCAGGTTCCGATGGGTTTACCGACTTCGATGCGTACCTCCCCTTTGCTGTTTACGGATGGTTCTTGAATGGCGGAGGTCGCTGTTGGGTAAGCAGTATCGGGACCAAACTCCCCGGTTCTGAACCCCCACCCCCGGAAAAAACCGCCACGAAACTGCTCACTTCCTCCGGTCGTCCCGCCCTATTATTCAACCTCAAAGGAGCGGCAGGGGAAACCGAAGATGGGGAAGCGCCAGCACTTCCCGCAGCAACCGGACGGGTGACTGTCAAAGTTGAAAGCAGCACCCCGAAGCCCCCAGAAGATGAAGATGCCGAGCCCCCCATTGATGATGGTCAATTCTTCAAGGTTACCGTCAAACGAGGGGATACGGTACTGGAGACCTACGATAACCTGACCATGAAAGAAGATGTAGAGGCCGAGTTAGGCAGCTATGTCTTGACCGCATTGCAGGAATCCGAGGCGATCGATGTCAGCATCCCCGAAGGTCTAGGCGCCATCTCACCTCTCTCCAAGCGCCCCGGCAATGGCACCTACGAAGTTGCCCCCCCACCCCCCTTCATTCAAGACCCCGATCGCCTGCCACGAGAACTCCAAGGCAAGCGCGACGATCGCACCGGCGTCCAAGGGATCTTTGAAATTGACGACGTAGCCATGATCGCCTGTCCCGACCTGATGCGCGTCTATCAAGAAGGACTCATGGACATCGACCAGGTACATGGTGTGATGGAAATGATGGTGAGTATGTGTGAAAACTCTGCTCCCAGTCCCCCGTTCCGCATGGTCGTCCTCGACCCACCCCCGATCAAACCCGGAAAAAATGAGAACCGCGCCGTTCCTCCCGAACAGCAAAAACCCCAAGATGTAGCCAAATGGTTACGCGAAGGATTTAACCGCCGGTCCATGTTTGCCGCCCTTTACTATCCCTGGATCAAAGTCGCCAACCCCCGCAACGGCGGTCGTCCCATCGCCATTCCCCCCTGCGGTCACATGATGGGCGTCTGGTGTCGCACCGATGAAACCCGGGGTCTGTTCAAAGCCCCCGCCAACGATACTCCCCGAGGTGTGCTGGGTCTAGCTTATGAAACCAACTTCCGGGAACAAGAACTGTTGAACCCCCTGGGGATCAACTGTATCCGGAACTTCTCCAACTACAATCGCGGCATTAAAATCTGGGGCGCACGCACCCTAGCCGAACCCGATAATATCCAATGGCGTTACATTCCCGTGCGTCGGATGATGAGCTATATCGAGAAATCCATTGAAATCGGGACCCAATGGGTCGTATTTGAACCCAACGATTCCACCCTCTGGGGACGAGTCACCCGCACGGTTTCCAGCTTCCTAGAAGGTCTCTGGCGTCAGGGCGCATTAGTGGGCGGTACCGCAGGAGAATCCTTCTTTGTCAAGTGCGACGGCGAACTCAACACCGCCGACACCATGATGATGGGTCGTCTGTACATCGAAGTGGGAGTCGCCCCGGTGCGACCGGCGGAATTCGTGATCTTCCGCATCAGCCAATGGGCACCGGGCCAATAAATTGGTCTTATGTCTTATGTCATTGGTCTTATGTCGTTGGTCGTTGGTCATTAGTCATTAGTTGTTGATGACAAAGGACATAAGACATAAGACAAAAAACAAAGGACCAATGACATAAGACAAAAAACTGTTTTCACTCAGTTTCAAGGTTCAAGGAGTAAGAAAATGGCCGATCTGTTTGTAATTTCCTCGAATAGGTTTTCTTTTACCTACGGGGGAAAAGAATTCCCTCTCCTCAAAATTAGTGGCATTGATGTTCAAGCGAAAACTGCCGGACACAAATCCCCGATCGCCTCGGGAAAAAATGCTCAAATGTCCCGGCAAACTGTTTCAACTGGATACTATAACAACCAAAATATTACCATTGAAGCAGTCCTTCAAGATGGCGTAAAAACTCTGTACGACATTTTTAAAAAAGGAATGCCTGCCACCTACGGAGGAGATGGAAAATGGAGCGACAATTTTTCCGATGCGGCGATTACTATCTTCGACCCGGATGCCAAAGAAGTCCTAACCTACAACCTCAAACAATGTCAGATGGTCAGCTATGAAGTCAGTGAATTTAATGTCAGTGGCGATCAATTTCTGACCGAAAAATTTGAACTGAATGTAGAAAGTGTCGAACGGAAGCAGTAAATTTCTAAATTTTGGCAGAATCAAGCCCAAATGTTGGGTAGAAATAGCCGCCTTGTTTTGGGAAAGTAATTAGGGAAAGAATAAAGGAGTAATACAATGCCAGTCGATAAGGAGCCACTTTCTCAGGCTAGATTTGAATTTGCCGCCGATGGGTTGGGCAAAGATCTATTGGTGGAATCGGTTTCGGGAGTCAAAATGACCATTCCCGTGACCAATGCCGATGGTGCATTTGGGGTAAAAACCGGAAGTAAGGTCAATCGTCAAGCCGCACCCTCTGCGGTAGAATCGAGCGATGTCACCGTGACATTTGTCACCTCTAGTAAAGACCCGAAAGCGGTTTCCAAGTGGTTTTACGATTCCCACTCAACGCCAGACTTAGGGGGTGCGACGGGAACCAAAGGCAAAACCGATCAGGCAACTCTGACGGTGTTCAAGCAAGATGGATCGGCCTCTGCAAGCTGGACCTTTAAAGGGGTGATGCCGATGACTTATAAAATGTCCGACTTAGATGCAGCGGGAAATCAGTCCCTCAAAGAAACGATTACGTTTTGTTATGAGTATGTGGAACGCACGGCCTAAGAGCGTTTCATGAAAGAGGGCTGGAAACAGGGTTTGAATTTCTACCTAAAGTTTCTTAAACTTACTCATTTTTTATGCTATCATAAGGATATGGGTAAGTTTAGGATGACCGAATCCGCAAAAATCGCGGAGTTCACCATCTCCATTGTTTTCTGCTAGTCTTTATGGTAGCGTGAGGTCACCCGAACAAAAAGATTGTTTCTGAGTTAAAAAAAGTCAGTGAAGAGCTTTAAGACCAAGCTAGACTTAAATAACCGACAACGAA
>CAYUEH010000304.1:0-6878 GCA_964442465.1 uncultured Laspinema sp.
GCCGTAGTCGCCTCTTCTGGGGTAATATATCCCAATTCCGTCATCCGTTGCAGCACAATATTGCGGCGGATTCGGGCATTCTCTGGATTCACCAAAGGCGAATAAACCGAAGGCGCGGGTGGCAATCCAGCAATCATTGCCATTTCGCTGAGGGTGAGTTCATCCACAGACTTACTAAAATAAACCCAAGCCGCATCCGCAATCCCATAAGCACCGGACCCGAGATAAACATAATTGAGATAGCGTTCGAGGATTTGCTGTTTCCTCATGTTTTTCTCAATTTTTCGGGCTAAAAACGCTTCTCGAATTTTCCGTCCCGCTGTTTGTTCCTGAGTCAGAAACACCATCCGGGCGAGTTGTTGGGTGATGGTACTACCCCCTTCAACCACCTCTCTAGCGAGGATATTCGCCACAGTTGCCCGCAGCACCCCTTGATAGTCCAACCCCCGATGTTGATAAAATCGGCTGTCTTCAGAAGCGATGAAGGCTTCAACCAGGGGTTCAGGGATATCCTGCATTCTCAGCTTGTCGCGGGTTGCGGGTCCGATTTGCTGCAAAATCGTGCCATCTTCAGTGGTAATCGTTAACGTCCCATCCCGGACAAAGGTAAAGACTTCTGAGACATCGGGCAAACTGCGATCGATTCGCCACCAAACCCAGGTGAGGGTACCAGCGCTACTACTAACAACCACAACACCCAAACCCACCCAAAAGATGCGACGACGATAGAGGGGTTTTCCGCCCGGGTTAAACCAGAGGCGTTTGAGGGTGGAGAGAATATTTTTACCCGGTTTACGCGGTTTGGAGGGTTTACCAGGATCCGAGGGATTCTCCTCTGGGGCGATCGCCTGGGGTTCCAAGGGCTTACCCTGCTCTCCTGGGGCTAAACTGAGGGGAGTCCCAGGAAGAACAGTGGGATGTGAACGGTCAACCCCAGGGCGATCGCCGCCAGTTTCCGGGGGTAAATCCCTTGATTTTCGCGGTTTTGTCCCAGTTGCACTCCCGAATTTCTTGGAGATATTTTTGAGCTTGGAAATAAATTTAGCCACGTCAACTCCTCTCACCGCCATCTACCGCCAGTATTGGGTTTTATTTTAGAGCTTGAGATCAGTAATTGGCACTAAAATACACCCAGGTTATTTTGTGAGCCGGAACCTAGGAGTTCCGGCAGCTTTCTAGGACTAGGATTTAATGATATCCATCCCTAAATAATATTGGCATGACCGATCGCCAGGGCCGTCACCAACATTCCCAACACCAGAAACGGCTGGGCGGATGCCTGATATTTGACATCATTTTCCAAAGGATTCCGCAGAAAATACATATCCTGGAAGGTAATTTGCGGAATCACCAGCAAAATCAGGATGGCGGCATACAGGTTTTGGTGAATCGAAACCAGGTATCCGGCGATTCCCAATTGGAAGATATCAATCATCAGGACACAGATCCAAGCGGCAGTCCCCACCCCAAACATCACAGGTAAGGATTGCAACCCCAGTTGTTTATCCCCTTCAACGCTTTTAAAGTCATTGACGATCGCAATTCCCAATCCCGCCATACTGTAAATCAGGGTAATCACCATAATTTTGGGACCAATTTCCCCAAATAGCGCTTGTCCCGCCCACCAAGGCAGGGCAATATAACTGGCACCCAGGGCATAGTTGCCCAACCAGCCATTTTTCTTCAGTTTCAGGGGCGGTGCAGAATAAATATAGGAGACGAAGGAACCCCCGACTGCCAAGGCAGTAATCGTGGGAAAATCATGACCCGCCCAGATATCCAGGGCGTAGGCAACCCCAATCCCGGCGAGTAACAACACCCAAATTTGGCTAATCACTTGCGGGACGGCGATCGCCCCGGAGGGAATGGGGCGATAGGGTTCATTAATCGCATCTAAATCGCGATCGTAGAAATCATTAATGGTTTGAGTGTAGCCTGCCAGTAAAGGGCCAGACATCAACATACAAGCGGCTGCGATTAAAATATGCTCTAACTTCCATTCGTAGTTACCGGAAGCAGCGGCCCCACACACCACACCCCAAATCAAGGGAATCCAGGTGATGGGTTTCATCAATTGCAGGCGAATTTTCCAAATAGATTTTTCCTGGACATCCGCCCCTTTCATCCCCAACATCTGCCGAGTTCTAGCATTGCGGTTGGATGACTCAGGGGAAGCACTGGGGATGGGTATTGCTGAATCTACAGCTTCCGGGGGTGGAACGCGATCGGGAGAGTTGGACAGATTGGACTCAGATGTAGGGGGGTTAGACATATCAGACTTGGGAGAGTTTCGGTTCGTTAAATAATCAGTCTAGTTTATTATGCAATCTGACGCGAACTGGGCTCTCTCCAAATATTCAGAATAGCCCCCATCCGGACTTAACCCCGATGCATCAAAGTAATAGAGCATCCCTTGTTACGGATGATAAAGTCCCTAGGCTGGGCTTTTTCTTCTATCTATCAGGTTCACCCCTATCCTTGACCTATAGAACCCTCCTTTACTTGCTCCCGCCAAGTCCGGAGATCAACTCCCGCTAAAATCTGATAAAATAGCATGGGTTACCAGAATTCGTCTGAGGTTTGGTTTTCACAGGTTCTGGATTCATCGCGAAAGGATTAAGTTAGATGCAACTCCTTTAAGTTATGTCCGGGATGGTAAGCGGTTTACTTCCACATCATAATCATACCGCAGAGCTTTCAGGAAACATCACGAGAAACCGGGTAGCTCAGTTTACTACAATCGACTAAATTCTATGCTTTTTAATTCATTAGAATTTATTGGTGTTTTTTTACCTCTGGCGCTTTTGCTATTTTATCAAATTGGAAAGCGAGGCTATTATCGCTGGGCGCTGGCTTCCTTGGTGGCATCATCCTTATTTTTCTATGCTTGGTGGAATCCCCCTTATCTTTTTTTGTTGATATTTTCAATTGGCTTAAATTACACCCTGGGCCGTGCATTAAATCGGCTTCAAACCCTTGGGTTTAATCAGGGGAAAAGAATAGTTTTAATTATAGGATTAGCTGCGAATTTAGCAATTATCGGTTATTACAAATATTTTGGATTCTTTGTAGAGAATTTGAAATCTATTGCATTCTTTGAAATCTATCAATCTTTTGATTTAATTTTACCGTTAGGAATTTCATTTTTTACATTTCAGCAAATTGCTTATTTGGTCGATTGTTATCGAGGAGAAGTTGCAGAATATAGTCTATTAAAATATGTATTGTTTGTCAGTTTTTTCCCCCAGCTCATTGCTGGTCCCATTGTTCAGCACCACGATTTAATCCCTCAGTTTTACAATAAATTAATTTATGAATTTAGTTACAAGAACTTTGCCACGGGTTGGACAATTTTTATAATAGGGATGTTTAAAAAAGTAGTTTTAGCGGACAATATAGCTAGATATGCCAATCCAATTTTTAATGCAGCAGCCCAGGGGACCCGTATCCAATTTTTTGAGGCTTGGGGAGGTGCGATCGCCTATTCCTTGCAACTTTACTATGATTTTTCTGGGTACTCCGACATGGCGATCGGTGCTGCACTGTTATTTGGAATCACTTTGCCCCTTAACTTTTATTCACCCTATCAAGCTACAAGCATTATAGAGTTTTGGCGGCGATGGCACATTACCCTTTCTAGTTTTCTGCGAGACTATCTCTACATTCCCCTCGGTGGAAATCGTCATGGAGAATTTCGCCGTAAAATCAATTTAATGATTACCATGTTGTTAGGAGGACTTTGGCATGGTGCTGGCTGGACATTTGTGTTATGGGGCGGATTACACGGGATTTACTTAGTTATCAATAGTCAATGGAGAGCGATTTGTAAAAAGTGGAGAGGCGATCGCCAATCTAATCCAGCCTGGAGTCGGGTTATCAGTGGCGGTATTACTCTCATAGCTGTTATCGTCGCTTGGGTCTTTTTTAGGGCCAATAACTTAGATACAGCCCTGTTATTATTGCAGGGAATGATGGGAGGAAATGGGGTATCGATTCCCTTAGCGATCGCCAATCAACTCGGATTTATCAAAGCCGTTTTAGCCAGTTTGGGGATGACGTTTAAGTCTTTTGGAGGGGAACAGTTTATCTGGACTTATGTTTGGTGCTTAACTCTGTTAGCAATTGCATTATTTTGCCCGAATACTTACCAGTTAATGAAAGGGCATAATCATCTTCTAGCCAAGGACCTGAAGGTTTCAAAAGATCGAGAATTTTCCCCCGTTCAATTACTAGAATGGCAGCCCAATTTCATTTTTGCTATCATCATGGGTATTGCTACTTTTGCAATATTTAAAACATTTTTAGGGGTTCCTGACAGTGAATTTTTATACTTCAATTTCTAACTTATTATGAAGAAATATATAAGTTATTTATTTCTACTCGTTTCCACCTTCTTAATATGCTGGATTATTTTCCTCGGGTTGGTTTTCTACCAACTGGGGGTTCCTATCACAGGACTATCGGGGTGGATTAACCATCTCTATGTTAATAAATCGCAAATTGCTCTGTCAATTCAGACTCCTAAATTAATCATTGTTTCGGGTTCTAATGGTTTATACGGCATTAGCTGCAAAGTAATCTCTGAAGAGACAGGCCTAGCTTGTCTCAATGGCGGTACTCAGGCAGCAATGGGAACAGATTACCTTTTTAGTAACGTCCGAGAGTGGGCTAAACCCCAAGACATCATTTTTCTTACCCTTGAATATAATTTTTATAGAGAAGTCGGTATTCCTAATGATGTCTTGATTGACTATGTAATGAGTTACGATCCTGAGTATCTATTTTCATTACAACCCCTCCAACAACTTAAGTTTATCGGAGGAATTACATTTTTTCGGTTGTTCCAGGGGATTTCAAAAAAAATTAACTATTCTTTACCAGCAGCACCCCCGAAAAATAGTCCGATTTACTTGAATGAATATGGAGATAGCATCAGAAACAAGGAAGTAGACATCACACCACAATTTATAAAAACTATTGATGAGCTAGAACCCCTTGTAATTCAAGGATATATTCAGCAAAGTTACGGAATGAACAATATCCGTAACTTCGTAAAATGGGCCCGAGAAAATCGCATTCAAGTTTTGGCAACTTGGCCCAATACGGTTAAATTTGATGTGTACCAAGAACCCGCACAACAAGAATATTTTCAAAGTATCAAAGATTTTTATCGAGAACTGGGTATCCCAGTTCTCGGTGAACCGGAAGACTTTATGTACGAAAAATCAATGTTTTACGACACCATTTATCATCTTCACGATCGAGGCGTCCGTCAGAGAACTCGCCAAACCCTCGATTTACTTTTACTCTATTTAGCGCCCCTTAGAGAATCTCCCTAAAATCTACTTACCGTTCTATAGTTTCCCTATCAATAAGATCGCCCGTCAGATGTCTCCAGCCAAACTGAAACCCATCCCACGGGCGATCGCACCGTTTAAAACAAATTAAAACCCGTCAAAACGAAATAACTAAGAATTGCTGCTGAAACTTCGCCCCTTTAACCGCTTTCCCCTTTAACTCCGGAGGCAAGAAAATATTACGCCGTTGGTCCCCCGCTTCAATGGTCACTTCTGGGCCATATTGCGTCAGCTTGACTTGTTTTTTGTCAAACCCGGGCAAAAATAGCTTGACTTGACTATTCACCCGGTCCACTTCAATCGGTTGGGGGACGCCTTCTGGTTTCTTGAAGTCTGGCAACGCATCCATCAGAGGTTCCCAATCGTTCCCCTCCATCTGAGGAATGGCAGTCACCGGCAGGGGTGCAAATTGTTCCACCACTTCATCAGTAACTGGGGTTAAATTACAAATCAATCCGCCAATGGTGAGTCCCGCTTGTTGAGCACTTCCCCAGAGATAGCGACTGGTTTCCACCGCAAGGCGATCGCCCGTCGTCACCAAGTAAGCAATCACCCGATTGGGGTCACCCACGGATTGTTTCCCCTTTTCCAATAAATCCGTCGCTTGTTCTGCCGGTTTACCCCCAACATTATCCAGGGACCAGCCGCTATTAAACACCGTACTGGTAACAGGTTGCACAAAGGGCGACAGGGCTTTCCCCAGTTCCGAGTCCGCCAACACCCCGCGAAATCGCCGAATATACCAGCTTAAAATCTCGGGGATTCCCAGCATCCGCAGGGTATCCTTATCCCCTCTGCCGTCATAAACAATCACATCATATTGATTGCTGGCATCATACTCTCTCAGGGCATTCAGTGCCAGGGCGCTATCCATTCCCGGCAACACCCCCAATTCTTCGCCATAAACTTCTTTAAAAAACGGAGTCCGCAGATATTCCGCTTCCAAATCTTTGACTTGCTGCCAACTCCGTTGCAGCAATACCGCTGATTCTAGCTGTACTGCCTTGAGGTTAGCGCCGATTTCTATGGGATCGCAGGTGAGGGTCGCACCGACGAGTAAACTAAAAGCGGGACTGCTATCCTGGCCGACAAGCAATACGCGCTTACCTTGAGATGCAAATCTCTTGGCAGCAGCGATCGCCACGGTCGTTCTTCCAGTCCCACCTTTTCCTAAAAAGGTCAAAATTAAGGCCATTTGTTTCTGTTTTGAGCCACTCGAACCTTTCTTATGTTAATGGTCGATCGCGGGAGTGACAGGTTGGTTTCCCCACTGTTCCCACCGCGATCGCCCCCCTTACAGGGCTTGGACTTCATCCTCAAAGAACCAGGTGGTGATTCCGCTGTCCAACTGAACCACCACTCCAACACCGCTGCCATCCGTCATTTTAAAATCTTTGATTGTGCCAACGGGATTGGCTTTAATTTTGGCGACGGTATCAGCCGACAATCTTTCTTTGAGGCGGGTAACTTTGACCTTTTGACCGATTTTCATTTGAAATCCTGTGGGTTTCCTCTGATTGA
>CAYUEH010000305.1:0-2968 GCA_964442465.1 uncultured Laspinema sp.
CCGTCCACTCAAATAACTGGGTGTGTTGAGGCTCGGGAACAATGCTATTGTGGATGAGCGTCACGCAAGGTTAAGCTGAAGCACCTAGGGGAGCTTGGGTTTGACAATTTGTAGAGAGGAAAGGCTTGTATTTCCGGAGACCAATGTGGTTCACTGGATACTTGTTTAAACATGGTATGGGGAGTTTTAGGTGTGTTCTTACATCAGCTTGTATTGCGTCTAAGTTTGCTGGCCGGTATTAGTGCAGCTATGGTGCTGCCATCAGGATTAAGTTTAGCCAATCCTCACCCCGTGGGCAACACAACCGGGCAGACTGCTGAGTTGCCCAACAGCAAACAGAATACCAGACCTGTTCCACCCACTACTCCAACCCAGGAGTCAGCGGTGACCTACACTCAACGAGAACTCGAACAGATCATCCTCTTGTTCCGAGAGGTCGAACGGCAAGGACTAAGGCCCCAACAAGCTCAGGAGATCCAATCCCTGATTCGCGAATTAGAACAACTTAGGGATCAGGGACAGCCCCAGGTGGTCCTCTCCTCTAGCCAAGCGCAACAAATTCGCGGGTTGCTGACTTCCCTAACCCCCCAAGAAATCTCACAGATTCAGGAAGCTCTGGATTTGCCGGAAGTGCAAGTAGGTTTATTCACCCAACAAGAGATTTCTGAAATTTTATTAATTCTGGGCGGAATTCAACAGCTAAGACTCCGGCCCCAGCAAACTCAGGAGATTTCAAGGCTAATTCAAGATTTAGAAGCCATTCAAGCAGAGGGGCAGCCCCAAGCCATTCTATCTCCTCAGCAAACCCAACTGGTTCTCTCGCTGATCGAGTCCCTGACCCAACAAGAACGCGCCCAGATTCAATCTGCGGTAGGGGTAGAACTCGCCCAGGGGACTCGCCTCGATCGCGCAACGGTCCAAGAGTTAATCTCATTTCTGACAATTATCCAACAGTTAAATTTACGACCCCAACAACGGCAGGAAATTCAAAGTCTCCTCCAGGAACTAGAGGCACTTGAAGCCCAAGGAGATCTGGTGGTCCTCTTATCTCCTGAGCGAGCCGAACAGATCCAAAACTTAATTGGCTCCCTGAGTGAGGAAGAACTGGCTCAAATTGAGCAAAACATTGACTCACAAATGCCAACCCCCCGGCGGTTTACCCCCGAAGAAGTTGCTGAACTCCTCGTTGTATTAGAAACAGCCCGAGAAGAGGACCTCACCCCGGAGCAACTCCGGCAAGTGAATGAGTTAACCGAAATCCTGCAACGCCGACAAGCAGAAACCGATGGAGACATTATTCTCCCCGCTGCAGAAGTTGAGATTTTACTGAGTTTTATCGACTCCTTAACCAGTAGACAAATGCGACGAATTGCCGTTGCCTTGGGCGCACCGGGGAACTTTCCGGGCATTACCCTCAGTAACCCGACTGGATTTGGTGGGGGTTGGGGCAATCTGGGGGTTGGGGTGATCTTCAACAACCGAAATCGGTTTTCGAGTGAAGATGGGGCAGTTTCATTTTTTATGGGGTTTGGGGATCCAGAAGAGTCGATCGCCCTGGATGCAACTCTCTCGATCACAGGTTTGTCTAATGAGAGTGGACAAGCTGATAATTTGGGGGCAGGCAGCATCAGCCTGCAAGCCAGTCGTCTACTCCCGAACAATTTTTCCGTTTCAGTGGGAGTGGTCAATCTCGTGGATTGGGTTGATGCCGCCAGTGATACAGGCCGCAGTTTCTATAGCTCGGTGAGTAAAGTCCTTATTTTTGATGAAGACATTGAAAAACCCTTTAGTTTGGGGTTTGTCACCCTCGGAATCGGCAACGGTGTTTTCCGAACTGAGGATAATGTCGACCCCACGGATGAATTTGGGGGAACACAACTGAATGTGTTTGGCAGTTTCGCCACCTCAATGGGTTCCCAGGCTCATGCGATCGCTGAGTGGACCGGACAAGACTTGACAATGGGCTTATCTGTGGTACCCTTTAGGAGGATTCCCTTGGTCGCGAGCTTTGGACTCAATGACTTAACAGGTAACGCCGGTGATGGGGTGCGCTTAAATTTGAATATAGTCTACGGCATTTCTTTTTAAACAACTGCACAGTCGTTATTCTCTCCTTTTTGGAGAAAGCGAAAAATGCACGATCACCTCTAGGTACGATAAAACAAGTAAAGGCATTACCCAAACAATGAACAGGTTTGGTAATCGCCGATCAAGGGTAAATGGGTATTTACAAATACCTGTGTAGTCAAAGGGGGAATGAAATGAGCTATCTCCCAAGTCTTTGATGCAGAGAGTAGCAGAAACCTGGCAACAGATGACATGATGACATTCAGTCCCCCGGTGAACCCTGCGCCCTATCACCCCACTGATGTTCTCAGATCAGATAGGGTTGTTGGTTTAAAATCAGCTATGCACCTCATCTCCTTTTCGGGGATTGAAGTGATCCAGATGGTAGATGTCTTGTATCCAAGACTCTAAGGAGTGTTTGCGTCAACGTTGATGGGCAGTCGATTAGAGTTTGAATTTAAGAGCTCTCGGTCTCCCAATATTAGGGCCAACTGTCCATAGGAAGCGGCTATACCCGCATCGCTTCCTCCCAACTGTTTTGAGTTGGGTATTCTCGCGGGATGTGGTTATATGAACGGAAAACAGCGATTCTCGAAACTTAAATCATCCAGTAGCCGCCTCTTCTTTGTAGGGATGGCCGCTACGGCCTCAGCAATCTCGATCTCAGCAGGCGCACCAGCGAATGCTCAACAATCTCCAATTTCACCGATTAATCCGGTGATCCCCCCCGATCCGATTACGCCTGCGTTACCGATCGGAACACCCGTAGCGCCGCCGCCGACGCCGACGCCGACCCCGACGCCGACCCCGACGCCGACCCCGACGCCGACCCCGACGCCTCCGGTTCAGCCTCCGGTCCAGCCTCCGGTCCAGCCTCCGGTCCAGCCTCCGGTCCAGCCTC
>CAYUEH010000305.1:3068-4551 GCA_964442465.1 uncultured Laspinema sp.
CTCCGGTCCAGCCTCCGGTCCAGCCTCCGGTCCAGCCTCCGGTCCAGCCTCCGGTCCAGCCTCCGGTACAGCCTCCGGTCCAGCCTCCGGTCCAGCCTCCGGTAGCGCCCCCGGTACAGCCTCCAGATTTTCCAAACATTCCCACGGATGTCTTAAGCTTCCTGCAAGGTCTTTCCAACCGACTCGGGGTTCCCTTAGGTCAATTGGTTAATACCCCTCTGGTCCAGGCTGCGCTCACCAAACCTAACACCCTAGCCATTCTGAATGCGGCAGAAGCTGCTTTTGCCAGAGGTGGAATTGGATTGTTAGAAGGCTATAACAGCATCAGTTTAGCCAGTGTGGTGGCACGGACTACCAACCCAGGGGATGCAGTGGCCATCTTCGATCGCCTGAGCACGGCAAGACTGCAATTCATGGTCTTCCGTCTCGATCGCAGCAACCTGGCTGGTTCACTCCTGTCTGCCCTGGAATCCGCCCAATTTGGCCGGTACGGTAGCATCACCTTTGGAGAATACCTGGTTTGGAAAGATACAGGAATCCGCTTCCAAAGCTTTGATAACCAGTTCATTCCCCAACTCAACTTCGACTTGCTCCTAGAGGACTTTGGGAATCAATTCGGGGACTTTGGAAGTCAGATCCCTGGTCAATAGAATCCCCCTCTCTAACGCTTCTGGTTAATCCCCGGTGAATTTCAGTGGGGATTGGCGTAACGCCAATCCCTTCTACACCGCAGTCAAAAGAACTCCTAGAGTTTTTTTCAGACCCGTTAGTTAGGTCACTCTTTCGGGCGCTCTATGCCCTAATCAAATCAAAGCGGATCAAGCTTTGATCCATGGCAAAGCCTACACTCTCCAAGGGGTGTAGGCTTTCTCTATGACCGTTCGTTGGGGTTTAAAAAAGTTCAGGACTGTCTGGAGCCTCAAAGATCTCACCCCAAGTAGAGTCACTTTCAGAATCGGGACCTTTAGGGAAGGGGGTAGATTTCGGTCTAAGAAGATCTGTAAAACCGCAGTATAATAGACCACAGTGGCTAATTTTTTCAATTTAGCCTTTAAACGTATCTTGTATTTTAAACAGTGGAACTTTCCTGTAAAAGTGAATACGCGCTGTTAGCCCTCTTAGAGTTAGCCAGCCAATATGATAAAGGAGAGCCGCTACAAATTCGCCAGATAGCTGCTCAACAAAATATTCCTGACCGTTACTTAGAGCAACTTTTAGCCTCCTTACGGCGCGGTGGTCTGGTTCGCAGTCAAAGGGGCGCAAAAGGCGGTTATCTGTTAGCTCGGGAACCTTGGAAAATCACCCTCTTAGATGTAGTGACCTGCATAGAAGGATTGGATGCCGGACTCTCAGACAACGATTCAACCCCCAAAACCCTAGAGAATGAAGTCATTCGAGGTGTTTGGAAAGAGGCTCAAAAAGCCTCTCAATCTGTCTTGCAAAAATATACCCTGAAAGATGTCTGCGAACTGCGGAATGCCAA
>CAYUEH010000305.1:4651-6876 GCA_964442465.1 uncultured Laspinema sp.
AGCTGATATTGGTAAAACCCTTCAATGTGGAAAGAACGATCTGGATCTTCAAGCGCCTCATTAAAGTCATCTGTGGTGACTTGGGGTTCCATACCGAAAATCAGACCCAATTGGCTACCCGGAGGTCCGGCATTAACTGCTAAGTTAACAGCCCAGTTCCAGATGCCCAGGTCGCCTTTGAGACCTTGGTCGAGGATGCGAGCATTGGTGTAACCAGCCCAACCTCCCACGGCAAAGGTTCCCGAATCATAACCGAGTTGAACTCCATAAGCGTTGCTAATGGTTGTTAACCCATCCGGTGGTGCCAGGGAGCTAACGGGAGTGGCAAGCTGGCTACCCGTGGCCATATCGGTGCGATAGGCATTGACATAAGTCAGACCGAGTTGCAACCCGGTAACTGGCTTAAAGACAACTTGGGCTAAGGCTCCATAAGCGCCGTCAAATAGACCGTTGCGACGGGTTGGACTTCCAGCATTTCGAGCTAAATACCCCAGGCTGACTTCTGCTGGACCGGCATCAAAATTCAAGCCAATCCCGGAGCCTTCAACCATGTTATAAATGGGAGCGCGGGTCCCGAACCGAGACAGTGCACCGCTGCCCCCATCTCCATCCAAGGGGGTGATGGTGCTGGCGAAGTCAGGGACAATACCGCCTACAGGAAGAAAGACAACGCGGGCGTTGCCAATATTGGTTTCATAGGCTAACCAATCGAGTTCGACGTTAGTGCTGCCCGAAGCGTAAGGGCCAACTCCAAACTTGAGGTCGCCTTCCGGGGTGAAGGTATTCGTTCCGGAAAAGGCATCGAGATTGTTGATTTGGAGTCGGGTATGCAGGAAGTCGTTCCCAGTAAAGCTGGTCACAAATGCCAAACGAGTGCGGGTGCCAAATTGAACGCCACTGTCGGTTTCGCCTCCGACGCTATTTCCCCCTTCTGCGAGGGATAAGGCAAAGATGGATTCGCCAAAGAGTTTGGTGGTGGTGGAGAACTGATTGGCTTCAAGTTCCGTGACGCGCACTTCCAGGGCGTCCACCCGACCCCGTAAGGTGGCGAGTTCAGCGCCAAATTCTTCAACTAACCGTTGCAGGGTGATCAGGTCGTCTCTGCCTAGCACCCCTTCGATTTGAGCGGCAATGATTTCGTTGATGCGCTCTAAACAGGCGTTTAAACCGGCAGCAAATTCATAACGAGTTAAGGCACGGTTGCCGCGAAAGGTGCCATCGGGATATCCGGCGATACAGCGATAGCGCTCAACTAGGGATTGTAGGGCTTGGAACGCCCAGTCCGTGGGTTGCACGTCCCGCAACTGAGAGACGGAGGTGACTTGAGTCAGCAGGCTGCTATCCGCTTCGGAGCCGTATTCCGTGAGTTGTTGTAAGATGTTGGCTGTTTCTGTGGCCGACGGTGCGTCCTCTTGGACTTGGGCGATCGCCCCGTTTAAGTCAACCCCATTTGCCGAAAATTCAGTCGGTTGGGCGAACTCATTTGCCTGAGCCGTTGGCATCCAGTCCGCTGGGATTTCCGAGGCGATCGCCTCAGATGCACCCACTCCGGACCCTAAAGCCGCTCCAACTAACGCCGAAGCTAATACCGCTGGACTAACCAACAGCGAATTCCACAATACTTTAGACATTTTCCCTCTTCTCCTCACACCAATTTAGAGTTCGATGGAATACTTTCCCCTGGACTACATTGGGGAAATCAAAACCAACAGCAGAGTGATTATACAGGCTTTCCCCAATTTGCGGACAGAAGTTCTCTTGGCCCCGGACGGATATGGGCTGTTCTCCGTCACCCCCCTAAGTCACCTTGGAAGTTTTGGCATCAATCATCTCGCCAATTAGGGCGCTAGCACACCCCTGCTGTGAGTGCCTTTATCATGGCCTAAAACTGTAGTTCGGTCAAGAACTTTTATCTATTAACTTTTCCTGGTAGCATTTGTTACCAATTCCTGTTTTGCTTTTCCCCTTCCTACAAGTAGCGCGATCGGGTCGGTCGATGGGCACAGTTAGCCCTTTTTGTGGATTATAACCTGAATTTTGTCTGTTCGATAAGTTGACTGATAAATTTTGCTAATATCGGGTTGAAAGAGTGGAGCGATTGAGAGGGAGAGGGTCAGACCGGCAAAACCCATCAGGCCAAAGCAACTCGTGGAATTATTGGCGCTCATTTCAATCAATTATAGTGCGTCTAAATCATTCGGGCGCTTCATTTTTGTTTGTTATAG
>CAYUEH010000306.1:0-6862 GCA_964442465.1 uncultured Laspinema sp.
AGGGGAGACTCGCCTTTCTCTGGAGATCTCCCGCTTCCTTCATCCTGAACTAAGGCGATCGCCAGACTTGGATGGTTTGATCCCAACTGGCAGAAACTAGGGTTTTGCCATCGAGACTAAAGACGAGGGAAAAGACATCACTGCGGTGATTGGTGAGGGTGGCAAGTTCCTCCCCGGTGGACAAATCCCAGATTTTAATGGTGTCATCATCGCTGCCACTGACGAGGGTGGAACCGTCGGGACTAATGGCAACAGAAACGACTAAATTTGTATGACCCATGAGGGTATTTTGTAACTCGCCGGTTGTGAGATCCCAAATTTTCAGGGTTTGGTCCCAACTGGCAGAGGCGAGGGTTTTGCCCGAAGGGGCGATCGCTAGTCCTCGGACCAAACGAGTATGATCCGTGAGGGTATTTTGCAACTCCCCGGTTTCCAGGTCCCAAATTTTAATGGTGGCATCTCCGGCACCACTGATCAGGGTTTGTCCATCGGGAGTGATGGCGATCGCACGCACGGGTCCTCGATGTTCCGTCAGGGTGTGGAGGAGATCCCCGGTTTCTAGGGCCCAAATTTTAATCGTATTATCTTGAGATCCACTCACCAGAATCAGTCCATCGGGACTGATGGCGATCGCATACACTGGCCCAGAATGAGCCGCAATCGTCTGTTCTAACTCCACCGTCAGATCCGACCCTTGGCGATCGAGTTGCCAAATCTCGATGGTCCCGTCATCCCGGGCACTGGCAAAGCGTTGGCTATAGGGGTCAAGGGCCACATCTCGAATCACACTGGGGCGATCGGATCTCAGAGTCTCTCGGACTTCCCCGGTGTCTAAATCCCAGATATTCAAGGTATTGTCCCAACTCCCACTAATCAACAGAGTGCCTTGGGGATCGACTGCCAGTCCCTGAACCGGGCCGACATGACCCGTGAGCACCAGGGGGTCCTCGGTCGGTATCTGAAACGGGACCGCCTGGGGACGGGGTGGTAAGGGCCTGAGTGTTTTGTTCTGGGGTTGTCGAGGTTTAGTTCCGGGTTGAGTTGGGGATTCCGGTTCAGATTCCGTTTCGGGACTGGGTTCGGGAATTGCTAGGGAAAAGGAGGGGATGGGGATCGCTTCCAGCCAGCTTGAGATGGCCGGGGAAGGAGCCGGGTCCGTCAGGTAGTTATATAAAGAATAACTGCCGAAAACCAACAGGACCGTTATACTCGCCCAGGCGACCATCAAGGTGGGAAAACTTTTCTCCAGGTCCGAAGGATACAGGGGTTCTTCAATGACCCGGACATCCAGTTCTCCCAAACCCAGGATATCCCGGCGTAAATGTAGCAAATCTGACTCGATTTCAGGACTTAGGGGGAGTTCCTGAAGCTGGATCACGGATCTAACGACGGTTTTATAGAGTTGTAATTTAGTTTGGTACTGTCGATAGGGTTTTAGGGCGTTTTCTTGAATAATCAGGGCATCTGTGGCAGAGATACCAAGGCTTTCTCGGCGAATTTCTAAACTACGGAGGCTGAGTAAGGAAAGATTGCCGCCACTGCGTCCGAGAAAATTTTCAACGGCTAATTGGTAGGTCAGGTGAGGGTGTTCTTGGGGGGCTTTACCTAGGGCGACGGCACCGATTTCGGGGAGTGCGTAGATCGCCGGTTGCAAGGCGGGAGCAATGATTTGTACCTTTTGACTGGCGTAGTGGTGCAATTCGTCCAGAGAGATTGTGCCATCGCGATTGAGGTCCCCGGCCCCGGTTTCGATGCCTTCGATGAAGTAGGCGGTGTAGGTGGAGAGTCCCAAGTGATGTTGTTTGGGGGAATAGTCGAGACAGTTGATGGCGGGATTGGGATGAGCGATGCGATCGCCCCAACGGTTCAGGGATTGAAAGGTGGTGGAGGCGGTGAGAATGGCTTTTCCATAGCCTCCCAATTGCTGTTTGACATCGACTAAACCTGTCCCCCCACTGAAATAGCAGTCGAGGATGATAATTTGTTGCTGGGCGACGCTGGTGTACAAGAGTGCTTGCAAGAAGTCTGCGGCGATCGCTGTAGTCGTGAGGTGTTTGAGGGTGGTGTTTTTTGTGGCAAAATACAGCGATCCCGTGGAGTCGGCGATCGCATGACCGGAAAAATACAGCAATACCAAGTCCTCCGGTTGGCGATCGCGCAACAGGACCTCAAGGCCGGACCGGATACTTTGCAGGTCCGGATTAATCAGTTGTTGGACATCCTCCGGGGCAAATCCGCCCTGTTCGGGATGCTGCAAGACTTGGGCGATCGCCGATACATCCTGTTTCGCTGTCGGCAGGGGCGGTAGACCAGGGTCTTCGTCCTCTCCCGCTTCATGTTGACTCATTCCGATTAGTAGTGCGACCCGTTTCATTGACGTTTCAAGTTCTGAATTTTCAACTTCTTCAGTCTCACCCTGATTTGCCCGTTTTGATCCAATTTGAACTCTTTTTTAATATCTGGAACTCTTAACTATTCTATCAAGTTCTCTGGTGGGTATGGGTTGCCCGATTTTTCCCTTCCTTTTAAACTGCGCGACCCCAGTTCCTGGCGGTTCCCCCCTTGAAGATCACATCCGGATTCCGAATCTCTACTCTGGCAAACCCTAATGGCCTCAGTGCTGTTTTCAAATTGTAGCCCTAAAGGAGCGCGAGGGGAGTAGGCTTTTTGTCCAATACTTCCCCGGGGATTCTTCTGTGTGGAGTCCGGTTTAGGCAATCCCTTTCCCGTGGGTCCCCTAGCAATGGCCAGCAAGAGCCGGTCTTTACTGGCTACCCCGCACGATTCCAGCAGATCCCAGGGTTTTTGATAAACTGATGGGGTGCATTCTGAATCAGATTAAATCTCTTTCCAAATCAAAGGTAACTCTAAATTTTTCGGGCTACGGTTGTCAAATTTTTCCGATTTATTTTCCTTTCGTTTATTCAATCACTCCCTTATGAGCAAGCTAATTGCAGAAATTATCCGGCAAGATCACATTGATGCAAAACTCCGCAAAACTATGTATGAATTATATGAAATTTATTATGATAGTACCAACTTTGAGATTTTTGATGATGATTTGAATCATAAAAATTATGTAATTGCTTTATGGGATGCAGACAAAAAAATACAGGGATTTTCTACTGTTGCTATTTGGGACTTTGAGTTTGAAACCCAAGCCAAACGAGCGATTTTCTCTGGAGATACCATTGTCCATCGCGACTATTGGGGCGAACAAACTCTCCCCTTAGCTTGGTGCCGATTAGCCGGTCAAATCAAAGCTCAAGCGCCTACAGAACCTTTATATTGGTTTCTGATTGTTAAAGGCTATCGAACCTATCGATATTTACCCCTATTTGCTCATCAGTTTTATCCCACCTATCGCTATCCGACACCGCCAGAAATGCAAAGGCTGATGGACTATTTAGCTGAGGAAAAATTTGGTCCAGATTATGACCCCACAACCGGATTGATTCGCTTTCCTGTTTCCCGAGGACATCTGCGCGGAAGTTGGGCGGATATTAAAGAGGGATATCAAGATAAACCCGATGTTCGCTACTTTTTAGAGCGCAATCCAGACTATGGCAAGGGGGATGAGTTAGTTTGTTTAATGGAACTGCGAGAAGATAATCTGCGATCGCACGCCCGACGCGGATTTATGGCGGGGATGAATTCAGAGGGATAATACCTTCAGAACTGACGCAATCTTCAAACCGGAAATGTAGAGGCGATTCGCGAATCGCCTCTACATTAGACCTCTTGCAAAATTCCGGATTGATCCCCCCAACCCCCCTTAAAAAGGGGGGCTTAAGAGATTTATGCAAGAGGTCTATTGATTGGGCCAGTCACCTGGGTAAAATTCGAGTCACAGAATGGCTTTAATTTGACGACGCCTTGACCCGTTTTTTGCGCTGGGGTTTAAGTTTAAATTTGAGTTTGTAACGGACTGTTTCATGGACCACTTTATAGGAGGCTTCCACCCCACATTCTTCCTTTAGCCATCGCTTGACTTCTCCATAACTATCAAATCGTTCAGGCCCTTGGAGTTTTTGTCTTAATCGTTCAATGGTATTGGGAGGAATTGCCGGTTTTCGGCCTTGGCCTTTTTTAATAGACAGCATTCCTTGTAACCCATGATTTTTATATTTTTGGAACCACCGATAAATCGTGGCCGTATCTCGTCCTAATAAAATAGAAAGTTCTTTGAGGGTTTTAATTTGGCCGATTTTTAATAAATATAAAGCCTGAACTCTTTCCCGCCCTCTTGCTGTGGTTTGTTTAGCCAGAAGGCTTTTAAGTTCTTCAATACTTTCTCGGATATCGAGCTTGAGGACCCCGGCCATATCATTAACCTGAACGCTACGACATCTATTAGTTATAGTTGCAGAAAAAAAGTGAAGTTGTATCAATTTTAACCCGATGCAAAACTCGCGGCAGATTTTAACGGGTAAGTCAGACAGTGACTGGAGTCAAGGGGATGAATTGGACTGCATTCAGTGCGATCGCCACTCCAGCGCCGGTTCACCCTTCCCTGATTAGGAGCAAAACTGGGATACTTGGCCCTAACCAGTTGCTCATGAGTAGAACTATGGGGGGTCCTACATTCGCCACCAAGAGCATCGATATCCGATGAAATCGAGAGGACTGTTCCCTGACAGCATCTGCTCATATCCACGCCTCCAGGGGAATTGAGCCAACATCCTCACCCCGTTTTGCAGGGACCACGGTTAAAACGGATACCCCCCAGGTTTTGTAGATGGGGGAGTTGATGGGCGATCGCCTGCTGACATTCAATTCACTCCGGCGATCGGCTCTGGCAAACCCATTTTTGTTATGATGATTACAATACGGACTACATTGAGGCGACAGTCGTCTCCAAATTTTTAGGGAAAACATTGACTTTCAAAGCCATTGAAATCGGTAAAATCAAACTTTATCCTCAGCTTATCTAGTCTGCCAAAGACCAGCAAGCCAATCATTTTCCTGGCTCATTTAATCTAATCTCAAGCAAATATCACTCTATGTCAAAACATCCCCTGGCAGAAGTCTTTGGATTTCCCATAGACAACTTATCCCCTGAAGCGGAACGCTATCGGAAACATCGACTTTGCCCCTACAATAACAAAGTTCCCTCTTGTACGAAGGATAAAGCCAATGATCCGTTAGGGGTTTGTAGTATTTACGCTGGGAAGGACCTGGCAATTACTTGTCCCGTTCGCTTTCGGGAGGATTGGTTGATTGCAGAGGATGCAGCCACATTCTTTTTTCAGGAAAACACAGATTGGACCGCCCTAGCTGAAACTCGCCTCAACGATAAAAATGGCCAATCTGCTGGTAATATTGACTTAGTATTAGTCGCCTACGATAGTCAAGGGCGAGTCATTGATTTTGGTGCATTAGAAGTCCAGTCTGTCTATATTTCCGGCAATATTCGCCGGTCTTTTGAATATTACATGGAGGATCCAAGCAATCGATATAACATGGACTGGAGTAGAGAGAAAAACTATCCTCGCCCCGACTATTTATCCTCTTCCCGAAAGCGGTTAGTTCCTCAACTCCTTTATAAAGGAGGGATTTTAAACACTTGGAGGAAAAAACAAGCGGTTGCCCTACATAAAGGGTTCTATAATATTCTTCCCACCCTGCCTGAAGTCTGTGAAGCAGAAGCTGAAATTGCGTGGTTAATTTATGACTTAGAGAGGGATTTGGTTAGCAACCGTTATCATTTGAAGCGAGTTAAGACGGTTTACACCTTATTTCAACCGGCTCTCGATAAAATTGCAACTCCCGAAGTAGGTCCTATGGAAGACTTTTTAGATTCCTTACAAGAAAAATTAGATAATAAGCTGGAAAATCCCCCGGATGTTCCGACTTTGAATGACATTCTGTAAGCGACCTTTTATGGTTTTAATGTTGTCATGCGTCAACTTTCTCTATTTGAAACAGTCTCAACCCGTTCCATTGTCAATGTGTCATCAGTCCCCCTACGGAGTCCTTTCCGCTATCCTGGGGGAAAAACATGGTTAGTCCCCCGAATTCGGCAATGGTTAGCCAGTCAACCCTTTAAACCGACTGAATCCATCGAGCCTTTTGTTGGAGGTGGAATTGTGAGTTTAACTCTAGCCTTTGAGGACCTGGCTGAACAGGTGACAATGGTGGAACTGGATGACCAAGTGTCCGCAGTTTGGCAGACGATTATCAACGGGGATGGGGTTGGTTTAGCCGAGGAAATTGCTGAATTTGAATTTTCCTCAGAATCGGTCAACCGGATTCTTAACCAGTCTCCCTTGTCTCGGAAAGATAAAGCATTTCAGACCCTTTTAAAAAACCGAGTCAATCATGGGGGAATTTTAGCAGCAGGGGCGGGTAAAATTAAAGCGGGAGAAAAGGGGAAAGGTCTTCAATCCCGGTGGTATCCAGAGACGTTAAAAAAAAGAATTTTGGAGATTGTCAAAGTTCGCGATCGCCTGACTTTTATTCAGGGGGATGGGATGGAAGTTTTATTACAAAATGCCCATCGACCGGATGTAGTCTTTTTTATCGACCCCCCTTACACCGCAGCGGGAAAAAAAGCCGGCAGGCGACTCTATACCCATTCCGAATTAAACCACGAAGAATTATTTCGGCTGTGCAGTGGTCTTGCTGGAGATTTTCTCATGACTTATGATAATGTTGAATCCCTGCGAGAACTGGCTCACACATTTGGCTTTGCCACCCGGACAGTAGCGATGAAAAATACTCATCATGCTAAAATGAGCGAACTGTTGATTGGTCGCAATTTAGACTGGGTTTTGTAACGCTGAAAATCAACCCGTTTTTACCCGTTTACTGAATTTCGATTTTGATGCGGCTGTCTCCTAACTGGGGTCTGCCTTTATGG
>CAYUEH010000307.1:0-2791 GCA_964442465.1 uncultured Laspinema sp.
TCAAAGGGATTACTTTAAAATTGATGGAGGCACGACAGAGGGGACAGTTGAAACAGGCGATCGCCTTTGTCCTGCCGCCACTCTATTATCCCCTGGGGGAATTAACAACAACGATGCCTACCTATACTGGAATTTCGAGCGAAGCCTTTCGTCATCCCTTGGATCGGGAAGCCGAGCAAACCTTACGCCGGGTCCCTGGATTTGATTTGGTGGCCCGGAAGTTTGTAGAATTTCTCGTGGAGCGTCCCCAGTATGTCTATATGATGGGCAATAGTATTCAAGTGGGTCCTCGGCAATATTCAACCCTGTATGGAATCTTCCGAGAATGTATTCGGGATTTAGATATTTATCCTGAACCGGCTTTGTTTGTCTCTCAGGCCCCCGTGGTCAATGCCTACGCCCTGGGAGAAGATCTGCCCTACATTGTCTTAAATACGGGGTTAATTGATTTGATGAGTGAGGACGAAATTCGCTCGGTGGTTGCTCATGAACTGGGACATATCAAATGTGGTCACACCACCTTGATTCAGATGGCGAGTTGGGCGATTATGGCGGTTTTCAGTCTGGCAGATTTGACGATGGGGTTTAGCCGCATTCTCAGTACCGGCTTGATTCTAGCCTTTTATGAATGGTTGCGAAAAGCGGAACTCTCGGCAGATCGCGCGGCGATGTTGGTCCTAGATGATACCAGGCCGGTGATGCAAACGATGATGAAAATGGCCGGGGGTTCGACGCGCTATGCCCATGAATGCAGTTTAGAGGAGTTTACCCGCCAAGCCCAGCGCTATCAAGAACTGGATGAGGATGGACTCAATCAAGTTTATAAGTTTTTTCTCTATAACAATGTTTCCCAGGGGGTTTTTCTGACCCATCCCTTTACGGTGGAACGAGTCAGCTATTTACAAGCTTGGGCGTCTTCGCCGGAGTATCGGGAGATTAAGCGGGGAAATTATCCGCGAGGGGGCGCTCAAGGGTCGGTGGAGGTGAAACCGGAGTCTCCGGCAGAACAGGAAGCCGATCGCTTGCGCCGTCAAATTGAGGAGTTGCAGCAGGAAATTAATCGGATCAAGGGGGAGTAGGTACACCCGGGGCGATCGCCTGTGATTCAGATTGGGGATGTCTATCATAGAAATGGTTTTCTCATCAGATTTCGAGCAGTCGCTCACTCACAGGACTTACGCATTCTTGAATATCAAACCCTAAATGTAGGGTTGATTCGCGAATCAACCCTACCGCATACGGGGTTTATGCGTAAGTCCTGACTCAGCTACTCCCGCCATCCGGCATCGAACTTTTACATCGAATTCATGCCCTTATTTCAGTTTTTTCTAAAGTTTATTCCGGCAGTCTGGCTTCTGGCCCTAATAGGAGGCTGTTCCCAAGGGGTTACCCCCAGTTCTACAGGGTCTTTCGGTTCACCCTCAGCGGTTGCCCAGGTCCCAGTCGCCCAAGGGTCAGTGGATCCGTTTGCGGAGGGGATTAAATACGCTACGAGTGCCGCGAACCTTGCCCAAACTGCTCGTTCTCCGGCAGAGTGGGATGAAGTCTCAAAACAGTGGCTGCAAGCAATCTACTGGATGCAGTCTGTTCCCCCGACGAATCCGCGACGGGCGTTTGCTCAGAAAAAGGTGGCGGAATATATGCGCTATCTGATTTACACTCAGCAACAAGCGACGGTGAGTTCTAGCCTGAACTATCCCACGTTTAATAGTGATATCCTCGATGAGCAATTGGGACTGTATCTGTCCTACATTGAGGCGATGGGACGGCCTGATATTTTGATTGTGGGCAGTTCTCGGGCGGTCCAGGGAGTTGATCCGCGTGTCCTGCGCCAAGGGTTGGCGGCTAGGGGGTTATCGGGACTGAGGGTGTTTAATTTTGGGATTAACGGGGCGACGGCCCAGGTGGTGCGGTTTCAGTTACAGCAACTGTTGGGTCCCGAGCATTTGCCGCGCATGATTTTATGGGCGGATGGGGTCCGGGCGTTTAATAGTGGCCGGGTTGATCGCACCTATACCGAAATTGTTCAGTCTCCGGGATATCAGCGGTTAGCATCCGGGGTGCGTCCTCAGTTGAGTTGGGGGACGCCCCTAGAGGAGGCGATCGCCTATTCTTCACCGGGAAAATATCAGTTTCAACCCCTGAGTTTTTCCGCTTCCTCTGATTCGAGGGAGGTGAAGGATTTATCCGTGATTGCTACGAGGGTCCGGCGATTGAGTCCCCTGGGTCTAGCGATTGATGCCTACGGGTTCCATCCGGTGGCGACTCGCTTCAATCCGACGAACTACTATCGCCAACGGTCTCGGGTTGCCGGTCGTTATGATGGGGATTATGCCAATTTTCAATTGGGGGGCGTTCAGGGGACGGCGTTGCAGTCTGTGGCTGCTTTTGCGCGATCTCGTCAAATTCCATTGGTGATTGTTAATCTCCCCCTGACTGATGATTATTTGGATGCCACCCGCAGCGCTAGGGAGGTGGAGTTCCGCCAGTATATGCGCCGCATGAGCGCTCAAGCGTTTCTCTGGCGGGATTTGTCTACGGTCCGAGGGCTGAATCGGAATGAGTATTTTGAGGATCCCAGTCATTTGAATCAGTTAGGGGCGGCGGCGGTGGCTCGTTCCCTAGCAGCGGATCCCAATATTCCCTGGCCGAGAGGTCGGTAGTGCGGGGGATGGGGGGGATGGGGTGATGGGGTGGTGGGGGAACAGCCCTATCTACGTCCCGGAGAAAGCTTTAGCTATACCAGCGGGGCCATCATTGAGACCGCTGTGGGCAGTATGCAGGGTAGTTA
>CAYUEH010000307.1:2801-6847 GCA_964442465.1 uncultured Laspinema sp.
GGGGGATGGGGGAGATGGGGGGGATGGGGGGGATGGGGGAGATGTGAGAGCCAGTTCACGCTCAAGTGAAGTGAGCGGGTGGGGAGTCAAGGGGAGTGGAATGTGATGAAGGGATTCCTGATAAAAAGTGATGCCCCTTAGTAAAAAGGACATCACTTAAGTTTAGGGTTTTAATTGAACCGTTCTAGCTGAGAAGATTCACCCCTGATTTGAGTTACCAAAGGGCGCGCACAGGTTGCTGAATGTTGGAGACCATGTTGCGATCGTCAATGTCGAATTCAATCCGACGACCCGGACTCATGACAGCTTGAGTACAAACATCCGGATCTACCATGTAGGTGCGGATTCCGCCATCGGGAAGGCGCACCTGTAAGGTAGTGTCTTCACAAGAAACGACATCACCAGCAACCCGGATGGTGCGGGCGGTAGTCGTGGTGGTCGGGGTTGTAGTTGTGGTGGTCGAGGTGGTTGTGGTGGTTACGCGATCATCTGGATTGAGGACGGTAACTTGGGTCCCCATCATCCCCGTATCATCTAATACCACTTCGATCTCCATTCCGGGGAGCAACCCGAGACGGTTTCTGTCATCTTCGGAAATCTCGACGACCTGAGTTTCGCCATTGGGGAGACGAATGCTCACTTGATTGTTACGAATGCTTTGAATGGTACCTCGGACCATACTGGGGTTCATTTGGCTAATAAACTGGTTCTCCCCAATTGGAGCGACTGGCCGAGACAATGCTGGAGCGACCGATACTCCCGAGAGTATCAGGGTCAACATTGTACCTGTTAAGACTTTCATGTTTTTCATCCGCATGACATCCTCACTTCAACACGATTTAATTAACGAGATTTTGATGGAGACCTGGCGAATCAGATCTACACACAAGTTGCTGCTATGACCGGAACCCTGGCATGATTGTACCCGTCCGGTGCTGGAGCTTTCATCTGCCAATAGGTAGAGGTTGGCCCCATAGCATCAATACAGATGGGTTTTTGGAGATCCGAGGACATTGATGCTTGAACTCGAATCAAGTCAAGCTATAGAATAAAATAATATCAGTTTTTCTGGAAATGTGTAGTCCGGGTTTGTTAGGAATTAGAGATAAAGGAATGGTGCAAGGAGAAGTTCTATTGTTCAAGTTTATGCGCCTTACCGTCAGTGCCGCAGTTTTACTCCTGTCGATCCCATCTCTGGCGTGGGGAACGGGTGTCCCAACAGAAATATCGGTGGGAAATAGGCCAATTCCTGATTTAGAATGGTGGCCGATTCTAGACCCTGAGTTACCTCCGTTAGGAGAATATTCTAAATTTATTCCCTTTGAGCAGGAACTGTATCCTGAAAGGGTGAGTGAGGGAGTTCATTTAGTGATTCGGTTGAGTGAACGTCGCGTTTATGTTTATCGCAACGATCGCCTCCAAACCAGTTATCCCATTGCCGTCGGTAAGGAAGGGTGGGAAACGCCAATCGGCCAATATGAAGTCATGCAAATGCAACGGAATCCGATCTGGGAGCATCCTTGGACGGGTGAGTTGGTTTATCCAGGTCCGGATAATCCTTTAGGGTCAAGATGGATTGGGTTTTGGACAGACGGACGGGATTTAATTGGGTTTCATGGTACTCCCAATGAAGAACTTATTGGAGAGGCGGTTTCCCACGGTTGCGTCCGAATGCGAAATCAGGATATTTTGTCGTTGTATGCCCTGGTAGATATAGGAACCCCAGTGACGGTAGAACCGTAATCTCTTCTGAGAAAAACACAGATGAGAAAACGAGTCAAGACCGCCCCACGTTTTTCAAAAATAAGAGTAGGAAGTGAGAAGAAACCGCCTTCGCACTTCCTCTCGATTCAATGAGAGTCCAATTCCCAGATGGATGGACCAAGGGAAACCGGATATAAAATGGAGTGAACCGAGTAACTATTCCAGCGATCGCTGATACGCTTCTAACAACTGAAAAATATGATCGTATCCATCGACCCCGATCGCCGGGATAATTCGGGGGCGATTTTGTTCTAGCAAACCCTGAAAGGCTTCTGCACCCATTTGACCTTGGATAATCGAGAGTAATCCCGCACTTTGACGCCATTCCTGAGCCTCAATTTGCTCCAGGAGATACATTCCCAACCCGCCAAAATAAAGGGTAAATTCCAGATTTTGCTGACGATAGTGAGCTTGGGCTAAATAGGCTAAATTCAAACCCTGAAGATAAAGGTCACCGGAAATTTGAGCCGATTCCCATCCCTTCAATAAATTAGCGATCGCCTTGGGATACTCCCCGATCGCCACATAAGCAATCCCCAAACTACTGCGACATAAGGCTTGACTTTGGCGATCGGCTAACTTGTCTGAAAGCTGTAATCCTTGTTCCAAATAATGAATCGCCCCCTCATAAACCTCTGGCTCCAATTCTCCCTGTTCCCGGGCTTGAAACACCTCGCTAAACCCCAAATTGGCTAAAGCATTCGCCTCTCCTAAGCGTTCCCCCTCTTGCCGAGACCCGATTAAGGCGCGCTGACTACAATCAATCGCCAAAGCATAATTTTTCTGCCCCACATAACTGCGGCTGATATGATTAAGATTGGCAATTTCACAGCGGCGATCGCCTGCTTCCCGGGCAATATCCAAGGCTTGTTGATGAAAGGCGATCGAACGCTCAAAATTGCCCATTGCTCGCATAGAATACCCCAGTAAGGTCAAAATCCGCGCCTTTTCCTGAGTCCCCTCCACCCGTCGCAAGGGTTCATCCAAATATTGCAATGCACCCCGCAGATATTCCCCGGTAAAGGCCGCAAATATCCCGCCATACAGGGGAAAATAATCCCGCTGAGAAAAGGCGCGTAAAATCTGTAACGTCACCTGAAAACAAGCATTGGTCAAGCGTTCCCGGGTAGTGGAATTGAAGCGGGTGCTGCGATGGACCGCATTGGCGAGTTGAGACCAAATTAGGGCAAAGGTTAGATAGGTTGAAATCGACAGTTTTGCTCCAACTTTGGAGTCATAAACCATTTTATCGAACCACACTACTAACCCCCGTTGTAAACTCTGCAAAATTACGGTTAATTCTATCCAATCGCTCACATTGGCATCAGGTTGGCGATCGAGAAAGTCGAGGAAAGAGTGATTGAATGAAAGAGTGGTAAATAGTCCTTGGGGAAAGGGCCGATTCACTTGTTTGGCCCATAATGCCCAGGGTCCGTTCTGTCCGGGAATTCCCCCAAATCCCAGTTGTCCTCGGCCTTGTTCATAGATCCAACTAACTAGGTGAGGTTCAATTTGCTGCCAGGATTGTAAGCCTTGTTGCAGTCCTTTGGCTAAGGGTGAAACTTCCAGGTGGAGTTCAGGATTGGCAATGCCATCGAGCTTATCCGTGAGGGTTTTGGCGAGTTGCCGCTGTTGTTCGAGGGTGAGAACTTCTGGTTGGTTGGGGTCAATCTCGCGCAGGAGTGCAAACAGGCGAGTGTTGGGTTCGCCTTGCATGATCCGATCGGCAGCGGAGGCGATCGCATCTTTGACCCGATTTTCCTTTTGCCAGCGTTCCCATTGTTTTTCGATGGTTTGTAATGCGCGGTGAATGCGAGTGGCTTTGGCCGCTTTTAACTCATCGGTTTCATGATCGAGTTTATATTGAGTGGCACTGAGGCGATCGCCCAGGGATCGCTCAAAGATTTCTCCAGTCCCACTGTCAATCTCTTGGACCAGCATTTGATAGACCTGCTCAACAGAGCGAATTTTGCCTTTGAGGGTCGTATCTACGATGGTATCGATAAATTGGAAGTAGCGATCGCGCAAGGAAGTAGAATCTGACATGGTAAATTAAGCTCTATCAAGGATTCGGCAGTTTCCGTTGTTTATTCTACTTCTGTGGCTTTCCCTTGAGCAGAATCAGCCCGCTTTCCGGTGGAAAGTGGTCTTGCTCTGATCCAGGCTGCTGTAGGCCCCTATCAATCACGATCACCCTAGAATTTGAGGAGTGGGAGCATCTTGCTCCCTATTTGGAGAAGGGAGCAAGATGCTCCCACTCCTTTAAACCATTGTCTAAGGGA
>CAYUEH010000308.1:0-6832 GCA_964442465.1 uncultured Laspinema sp.
GTCAACTGTTCCAATTCCAGAGTCTCGATGACCTCGATGGATGGTTCGACAGCCTGGACTCTTAATCTCTCGCAGGAACTGGAATCTGGTCATTCTCGTTTAATGACCTCCAACTCGTCCCGTTTTACGTTCAATCAACATCTTCAAAATAACGGTGATAATTGCCAAGCAAGCCAGAACAACGGCAGCAGAATAAGAGGACTGAGTTTGATATTGATTGTGCATTTCTTCAACATACAAAGGCAGGCTTTGAGTTCGGCCAATGAGATTTCCAGAGACAACAGCAACAGCACCAAACTCTCCCATTGCCCGAGCATTGGTCAGAACAATTCCATAGAGTAAGCTATAGCGAATTGAGGGGAGAGTCACTCGCCAAAATGTTTGCCAATCATTAGCTCCCAAAGTTTTTGCAGCTTCTTCCTGTTCCCGTCCAATTTCCTCTAATACGGGTAGTACTTCTCTGGCTACAAAGGGCATTGAAACAAATGCTGTTGCGATCGCCATTGCAGGAAATGCAAACATAATACGGATTCCTAAAGACTCTAAGGTTGGACCAAACCAACCCTGACGACCATAGAGTAATACCAGCATCAAGCCAGCCACCACTGGAGATATCGAGAAGGGTAAATCGATTAAACTTAACAATAAAGTTCGTCCCAGAAAATGATGATGGCGCGCTAACGCCCAGGCCGTGATGATTCCAAAGACGACATTTAAGGGAACAACCACCAACGCAATTTGCAAAGTTAAACCAGCAGCATGAAGAAACTCCCGCGACCTTAAGGTGGCTACAAAGGGTTCCCACCCATCGGCAAAAGCACCCACAAAAATGTTGATAGCGGGAATAAAGAGAATCAGACTCACCAAGATGAGTACAGCAAGAACCAGGGAAATTTCTCCTAGGGTCAACTTTGAATTTGCCCCCTGCGATCGCACCGGTTTAATCCAAAACCGAGGATCCCAGACTTCCCAAAACCAATGCAGGGGGTTCCACTTTTGAAAAATAGTCAAATTTTGAAAATTCATGGCGAAGAAATTAGCTAAATAATCACAAGAGAGAACAACAAGCGATAGCTTATTCAGGACGAGAATGAGTTTGAGCGAGCGATTTATATCAAGCTTGATTCATCCATTTTCCCCAACGCTGTAAGAAATTAATCACCAACAGAGAAACTAAAGACACCAATAACATCACAGAACCAATCACCGCTGCTCCAGCATAATCAAACTGTTCCAGCCGTTGAAAAATCAAAACCGGTGCAATCAAATCCTGAAAGGGAATATTTCCGGCAATAATCGAAATCGAACCATACTCTCCCACAGCACGGGAAAAGCCTAAGGCTACACCCGTTAGAACAGCAGGCAATAATGGCGGTAGTAAGACACGACGAAAGGTTTGCCAACGGGACGCTCCCATGCACCACGCAGCTTCCTCCAATTCAGGCTCCAACTCTTGTAAAACCGGTTGAACCGTCCGAACCACAAAGGGAAGAGAAATGAAGACCATTGCCACTAAAACCCCCAGGCGTGTAAACGAGACTTGAATCCCTAAGGGAGCCAATAGGGAACCAATCCATCCCGTCTCGTTATAGACTGTAGCTAAGCTCAATCCAGCAACAGCCGTTGGTAAAGCAAACGGTAAATCAATGCCAGCATCAATAATACGCTTACCAGGAAACTGATATCGGATCAAAACCCAAGCAATACCTACCCCAGTCAATCCATTGAATAGGGCTGCGAACAAAGCAGTACTAAAGGTAACTTCATAGGCCGCCAAGGCAACAGGAGTCGTCGCAATTCGCCAGATTTCTGACAAGCTCAGCCGTTGAGTATAAAGCACGACTGCCGCCAGAGGGAGGAAAAGCATAATGCTCAGATAGCCGCCAATCCCCCACCAGTACCAAGGAATTTTATTGAGAACAGGAATTGAAGGCTTACTAGAGGAGAAAGGAAGTTTATTCATGGTCTTTGGGGACATTTTAATACGCGAGGTAAGACGGGACGAGATAAAACAACTTGAGCGTGGCTTAAGACAAGGGTTCGAGAAGAGAACAGAGCAACAGTGAGAACAAGAAGTAAGGATTACACACTAACGACCGATGTTGGCCTGAATATCATCAAAAATTGCTCCATCGGCAAAAAACTTATCTTGGACTGTGTCCCAACCCCCAAGATCTTCGACGGTGAACAGACCACTTAGGGAAGGGTATTTTTCGCTAAATTCTCCAGCAATGGCTTCATCAACGGGACGGAAGCCCACTTCAGCAAATGCCCGTTGAGCCTCAGGGGTATAGAGAAAACGTACAAAAGCTTCAGCAACTTCCCGGGTTCCATGTCTATCTACATTGGCATCAACGACAGCGATGGGATTATCGATGGAAATGTTGCTCTCGGGAATGGCGAAGGGTAGTGTTTGTCCCTGTTGTTGAGCTAGGAGTACCTCATTTTCATAGTTGATCAGCACATCTCCTTGTCCTTGTTCATAAAAGATATCCGTTGCTTCACGGGCGTTGCGGGGCAAAATAGGCACATTTTGATAAACCTGTTGCACAAATTCTAAGGCTTGTTCTTCATTACCCCCATTTTCAGTTTTATGACCCCAGAGGACTAGAAAGTTCCAGCGCGCACCACCGGAGGTTTTAGGGTTGGCAGTGATCGTACTGACGTCATCTCGGGCTAAATCGTCCCAACCTTGAATATTTTTGGGGTTGCCTTCACGGGTGATGATGGTCGCAACAGAACGATGGATGATCGAATCATTGGGGGCTTCATTTTCCCAGCCGGGTTCGATCAGACCTGCATCTTCAATGGCTTTTGTATCCAAGGCTAAGGCTAGCGCCACTACATCAGCCTCTAAGCCATCAATGACAGCTCGGGCTTGAGAACCTGATCCTCCATAACTTTGTTGAATGACCACTTCTTGATCATGTTCAGCCTGCCACTGCTGAGTGAACTGGGGGATAATTTGCTCGTAGGCGGCCCGGGTGACTGCATAAGACACTAAGGTGAGTTCCACCCGGTCTCCTCCACCGACGGCACCGCCGCAGGCAGAAATCACCCAGCTTAAGGTTGTTCCCACCAGGAATAGGGCAACGCTTTTTTTCCAGAGCTTCGATCTCTCGATCAAGCGTCTTAAACCTTGGCCAGTTCTGAGTTTCATGGCTCTTCTCCTTTAATCTACGGTTTACAGGTCGGAATACCGGATTTGAACGTGAGTGTGATTGTAGCACGGTTTTATCTCATGTCAATTATAGTTGAATCGAAAAACATTTATGATTCACTTGCAATCTAACTTAAGATCGGTTACCTTATTCATAGAGAACAACAGCAGTGGTTATGGCAAAGCCTGCGGACACTCCAGCAACGGCGACGATTGCGGAGGAGGTAACCCGGAGTAACTATTTATTTCGGGGAATGGATCAGATGGAGCTATCGGAGTTACTCAACTCTGAGGGTGTCGCTCGGCAAAAGCTTTATTCGAGCCGACCAGTCTACACGGCGTTTCGCCCCGAGACCTCAACCGACGTCTTATATGTCGTGATGAGTGGGGGGCCTGTCATTGTCCGCAGTACCCCTTTAGACCGCATCGTTGCCTTGACTTATCCCGGAAGCTGTTTCGGGATGCGAAACCTGGCTTTGGCTTATGGGCGAGTGAGTCGTTCCTTTCCTAGTTTGGTAGAAGCCTATAAAACTACGAATGCGATCGAGATTCCGGTTGGGATTGCCAAAACCTTATACACCGAGAACGAGGTGTTTCGACAACGCTACGATTATCTGTTTGAATTGCGGGAGAAATTTCAATATCACCTGCTCAATTGCAGTACCTATCCTCCCCAAGCTGTGGCAACTCTTTTGCGGGCTTTAATCTATCAAGAGCGATCATTAGGGAATCAACCTCAGGCTGATGGCTTATATGTCTTTGACTTACCCGTGGATATCATTGCCCACAGTGCGCAGTTGAACCATCGCACGGTTGAACAAGTCCTAAAAGGGATGCGTCGCCAAGGACTCATTTTGCCGCCCCAGGATGATGATCCCTCGACCGATACGCTTCGGGTTGCCGATGCGGAAGGCTTGAAAGAGGTTTATAGTGCCACCCGAGACAAGGTGGGCTGGTGGCCCCTGAAATAGTCTGAGTCCACAACTTGTATTAATTTGAAATATCTTCCCCAGTTCAGTGTGGGGTCTGTTGGATCGTGGAACTTTTCCCACGTTCTCAATCTTTCGTGAATTTTTTGTAGGCGATCGCGCCAAATCAGCTATGACAATTCAAGTGAACCATCTGGTGAAACGATTCGGGAACTTCCTGGCACTCGATGATATTAACCTTTCCGTTGAGACGGGGAGTCTGGTTGCTCTTTTAGGACCTTCTGGATCAGGAAAATCAACGTTATTGCGGGCAATTGCTGGCTTAGAACAGCCAGATTCTGGAGAAATTTATCTCGAAAATGGAGATGTAACTCATGCTAAAGTCCAGGAGCGGCGCGTTGGCTTTGTTTTCCAACATTATGCTCTGTTTAAACATCTAACTGTTCGTCAAAATATTGCATTTCCTCTTCAGATTGCTCGTCATCCTAGGGGCTATGTCCGTCAGCGGGTGGGAGAGTTATTAGATTTGATTAAGCTAGAAGGTTTGGGCGATCGCTATCCAGCTCAACTCTCTGGAGGACAACGACAACGGGTCGCTCTCGCCCGAGCGTTAGCGATTGAACCCCGCGTTTTGCTCCTTGATGAACCCTTTGGTGCTTTGGATGCTAATGTTCGCCAAGACTTACGGCTTTGGCTGCGTCGTCTCCATGATGAGGTTCACGTGACAACATTAATTGTTACGCACGATCGCGAAGAAGCAATGGAAATTGCTGACAGGATTGTGGTGATGAATGAAGGACGCATCGAGCAAGTGGGCAGTCCCCAAAGCCTCTATGATGAGCCTAAAAATCCCTTTGTTATGGGCTTTCTGGGTCCTGTCAATGTCTTGCCGAGCGATCGCATCGCTCCCCTAACCAATGGTAATCGGTCTCCCTCTAACCAGCAGGTTCTGTTTCGTCCCCATGATATCCGGATTAGTTTGGAACCAGATGCAGAAACTCACCCAGCCGTTGTCGGGCGTGTAATCTATATGGGCTGGGATGTGCAAGTTGAGTTGTCTTTGGCAGATGGAAGTATCATTCAAGCCACTTTAAATAGTGATGATTTCCGCGACCTTGGGCTAACCCGACAGCAGAAAGTTTATCTTTCCTTAAAACAGACGAAGACCTTTTCTGAAGCGAACTATAAATATTCACAAGTCCATGTTTAGAGTGAGTAGTAATTTGGGAAAGCGAGAGCAAGAACGTTCCCACAATCCCTCGCGAGTTCGAGATCACCTTGCCAATGAGCGGACTTACCTAGCTTGGATCCGCACGTCTCTAGGTCTAATGGGGATTGGCATTCTTCTGGCTCGTTTGCGTTACCTAATCCCCAGCCTTTCTCCGGGAACGGGTCACAGTTGGTTTCTTGGCTTAGCTACATCATTTTTAGGAATGATGACGATTGTTGTCTGTACCCATAACTATTTTTCAGACCAAAAATCAATTGACGCAATAAGCTATGTTCCTGTGGCAAAATGGATCATATTTTTTAGTTCCTTTTTGCTGTTGATTGGTTCAGGTTTGATTTATACAATTCTGATTTTGCCGGTTTTACTGTAACCGCACTCGTTGTTTTATTCACGTCTTATCCTTTCTTCATTTAAGCCAATGTCTAACACTATCAATCGAACCATTCACCTTTGCATTCCCAAGAAATATCAACAAGAACCAATCATCTCTAAATTAACCTCAGAGTATCACCTGAATGTCAATATCTCGGCAGCTTTGCTAGGGACTGATAGCTATAGTAGTGGCTGGTTTGAGATTCATCTTGAGGGAGAAGAACCGTCTATTCAAGCTGCGATCGCCTATCTAACAGATTTGAAGGTTGTAGTGCAAAAAATAGAGGCATGGTGATGATGTCTCTGGAGTTTCTTGTCAGTCATTAACCTTGGTGTTGTCCTGTAGTTACATTGATGTTTGAGAGTCCTAGTAATGAGTCTACTTATTCCTTCAGAACCAGCCGCTCTAATGTCTGATAGTGCTTTCAAAAAAGTTGAAGACTACCAGTTTCCTGATTCAGTGAGTCAACAGATTTTCCAAACTCCCCCAAGTTTTATTTCTCGGCGAAATTATTTACGCGGAGATCCTAAGTTTTTTTGGTTAATACGAAAAGGCTTTGTCCGTACATTTACTTATACCGAAAATGGGAATACTGTCACCTTGGGGATTTGGGGACGTGGTGATATTATTGGACCTTCACTGTCCTCCGTTCCGAACTACTTTATCGAGGCAATGACAGCCGTTGAAGCCATCCCAATTTACACCCAAAATTGGCAGCCCCCCGTAGAGCTAATTCTCAATTACTGGAAGGAAACGGAATGCTTACTCTTGGCTCGTGCTGAGATGAGTGTTAGCCTCATCTTTATGAATATTTTAAATTGGTTGTCAAAACGATTTGGACAATTGAGCGATAATGGCTTCCTGATTGACTTAAATCTTACGCATCAAGACTTATCGGAACTGTGCGGGACAAGCCGGGTGACGATTACTCGTTTACTGAAGCAATTTGAGGAAGATGGTTTGATTTTCAGGGATTCCCGCAAAATTACGCTAGTTTCGACAACAAAACCCTGGCATTACGAGATTTGATGGTTAATAGTTAGAAAATCTTCTACCCTGGAAGACGGCTATCTCGAAGCAACTCCCATGACTCAAGAGCCGAAGACCGATTACGATAGTCCTTGGAAACAACTGCTAGA
>CAYUEH010000309.1:0-1944 GCA_964442465.1 uncultured Laspinema sp.
GAAAACGATGAATTGGATATGTTGCTGTTTAATTATTTACAGGAATTCCTGTATTATAAAGACAGTGAACAGTTGTTGTTGCTGGGACAACAGGTGACGATCGCCCAGAAGAATGGACTCTATCACCTAGAGGCGATCGCCAAAGGAGAAACCCTCGACCCGGACCGCCATGAACAGCGAGTTGATGTCAAAGCAGTCACCTTACATCAATTTAAACTTGAATCCACCCCAGAGGGATGGATAGCAATGGTTATCCTGGATATTTAACAGTAGGTTTGAGGCATTAAAGTCCTGGACTGTATTTAATTTTAGCCCGATAAAATTATCAGGGGTCCCTGGATATCGGCGGAAATTTCCTGATTTTCCCGTCATCTTATCGTAAGAACAGAAAGTCAAAGATACAGACTAACCTAGCAGATAACCCGGGACAATCATGCCTCAAACTCAGTCGAACAAAACCTCGATAGAACGAGTCTTTTCTATGGGTTGGATGTCTCATCTTGGAGAAGATGCAACCTTTGATCCCACCGCATCGGTTACTCGGTCAGAATTGGCCCAAGTTTTGGCAAAAGCCTTTAAGTTAGACCAACGCAGTACAGCGGAGAATCCCGAGATTTCCGTTCAAGATATGACCGGCGATCGCCCGGATTATGCGGCGATTCAAATTGCCTTAAAAACGAGCACAATGACTGTGGATAGTCAAAGCCGATTCTTCCCCGATCGCCCGGTAACTCGCGCCGAAGGATTGGCAATATTTGCCCAAGCTTATGGGGTATTTCAGCTATCTGAAAATGCCGTCACCGAACTGTTAAATGAGTATCCCGATGCCCTGGATATCCCCGCTTGGGCCAAGCAAGCAATGGCAACGGCGTTACAAGAAGGCTTTGTCAATAGCGATCGCAATCAAGCCATTCGTCCCTTAGACCCGATGACGCACAATGACCTCGCCTATGCCTTAATCCAATATTTGGAAAAGCAACAAAATCCCGCCTTCGTCTCAGAGTATCTCTAAACAATTCAAAAGCCCCCCTTTTCAAGGGGGGTTGGGGGGATCTCTCCGCTATTTTGCAAGAGGTCTATAATTCATCACGCTTAATCAATTCCAAGGGGTGTAGTAAAAACTGCACCCCTTTCCCATTGGGGCAATTGTTATGATAATATGTCGCCTTTTTCAAAAACCATGATAGTCTTGGATCCCCCCAACCCCCCTTCTCAAGGGGGGCTAAAGTGTTCCATCTTGATCGCGGTTAATGATATAATAGCCCGGTCCTGTTAACTGTTTCCGTGGGTCATCACTGTATAGGAATAATTCAGATAAGCGAGAAAAGTGGAACTGTAATGCATATCGATGAGGCGACTGCAACCAATCAACAAGCTGAACGCTATTATCAGGAGGGCAAGTGGACCGAGGCAGTGGCCCTCTGCTATCAACTGATTCAAATTCAGCCAAATTTTGCTCCAGTTTATAAAACTTTGGGCAATAGTCTGCAAGCGCAAGGTAAACTAGAGGCAGCCATGCGGGCCTACCATCGTGCATTGGTTCTCAATCCAAAATTTGCCGAAGTTCATGCCAATCAGGGGACAATTTTTTATCAAATCGGTGAGTTAGACTCAGCGATTCTCTGCTATCAAAAAGCCTTAACCCTTCAGCCCAATTGGCCGGGAGTTTACTGGAATTTAGGCAAAGTTTTTAAGGAACAAGGACGAGTCAATGAGGGGACTGCGTATCAGAAAAAGGCTTTAAACCTCAATCCGAGTCAGTTTCCCTCGGACCTGCACAATCAAGTGGGATTAGAGTTAAGTAAACGCGGAACCCTGGAGGAAACCACAGCATTTTATCAGCAGTTTACCGAGACTTATCCTGACTGTGGTCCCGCTTACTTAAATTTAGGGGTATTTCTGGAATCTCAAGGGAAGATAGAAGAGGCAGTTACCTGTTTTCAG
>CAYUEH010000309.1:2044-4762 GCA_964442465.1 uncultured Laspinema sp.
ACTGTATTAAAATTCAGCCCAATTTTGCCCTCGCCCACGGCAATTTAGGCTACGTTCTGGAACAACAAGGCAAACTCGATGAAGCCAAAGAATCTCTGCGTCATGCGATCGCCCTGGAACCGGATTTAGCAATGGCCTATGGCAATTTAGGCAATATTTTACACCGGGAAGGGGAACTAGAAGAGTCCATCGCCTGTTTCCAAAACGCGATAAAATATGATGCAGATTTCATGTTGCTCTACTTCCGAGGTCAACCCCATTTAGAAGCAATACCTCGGCAATATTTGGTGCAACTTCCCGTCAATTCACCCAAAAAAGTCTGTCGATTAACTCAAAATTTAGCCACCCAATTTCACTTAAATTACCCAGCCTCGGACATCACTTATCTGGAAATGAGTCCGCGCATTCCCGTTCATTTAACGGCAGGGAAAACCCTGGTGGTGGAGGATGAGGCGGTTCCCACTTATTTCCCCGAAACCCAGGGATATTCGCCAGAAACCTATCTGGCAATTCTCCCCAATGGACGCGCTTGGGGTGATTTATATACCAGTGTCATTTGGTCTGAAAACAATACTCTTTTAGGGGATCTCTCCACAGGAAATGTCCCCTTTTTATTCGCCTTAGATAAATTGCCTCCGGTTCATAAAATTAATGGGACAGTCGCCTTTCTCTCAACCCTCGGAGGAGATACTTATTATCATTGGTGGGTAGATATTCTCCCCCGCCTTGAACTCTTGCGCCGCAGTGGCATCGATTGGGATAAAATTGATAAATTTGTAATAAATAATGTTCGCCATCGCTTCCAACAAGACCTAATTCATACCTTAAATATCCCCCCAGAAAAACTGATAACCAGTCTGGACTATCCCCACATTCAGGCGACTCAGTTATTGGTTCCTTCCGTTACCAGTAGTACAGAAAAATGGTTTGGTCCGTTTATTGAAGGTCCGCCAAAATGGGTCTGCGACTTTCTCCGCGAGAGATTTACCTCCCTCGCCGATTCCCCGGGTTCTGAAACCCCGGAAAAAATCTATATTAGCCGTCGCAAAGCCAAAGTCCGTCGTTTTATTAATGAAGATGAAATCAGCGCATTGTTAGAACCCTTGGGGTTTACAACTGTCATTTTAGAAACGCTTTCTGTCCGGGAACAAATTGCTTTAATGACCGGGGCTAAAACGATTATAGCCCCACATGGGGCGGGATTAACCAATACCCTATTCTGTCAACCGGGGACTCAACTCCTGGAGATTTTTTCTCCCCGGTATGTTCCCGATTGTTATTGGATTATTAGCAATCATGTTGGGTTAGACTATTATTATCTGATTGGGGATAATCAGGAAAATTACTATGAAAAACATCCCCATTTGCGGCCCAAGCCTATGAATTGCCCCCCTCGGGCTGAAGATATTTATGTTAACTTAGAATCCTTGGTTCAGGTGATGGAGTTAGCAGCTATTGTTTAGGGTCAAGCTGTGCAGTTCGGTTAAAATATTATCATGAATTCTCCCAAATCGGCTAACAAACTGGATCAGCAAGTTGAGAAATTAACTCACCAAGCAGAGGGGTATTACCGACAAGGAAACCTCAATCTTGCCCTGTCTTTGTGTCATCACTTGATACAGATCCAGCCCGATTTTGCCCCGAGTTACAAACTCCTGGGGAATCTGTTACAAGCATCGGGGAAACTTGAGGCTGCAATTCGCGCTTATCAGAGGGCGATCGCGCTGTGTCCTGAGTTTGCAGAAGCCCACGGAAACCTCGGGACTCTCTACTACCAACAAGGGGATTTTCCTCGGGCGATCGCCGTCTATCAAACCGCCCTAAAATTCAACCCCAATTTAGCGGGACTCTACTGGAACTTAGGTAAAGTCTTCAAAGAAATGGGAGACATCAATCAAGGAATATTTTATCAAAAAAAAGCCATTAATATCACCCCCAAATTAATCGGCGCTTCCGGTTATTTTACCTTGGGTACGGACTTGCTGAATCAAGGAGAGTTAGAAGAAGCCCGTTCCCTGTTTCAAAAAACTTTAGAACTGGAACCCACCTCAGCGGAAGCTCATGTTCATTTAGGCATCATTCACCGACAGCAAGGGTGGATGGAAGAAGCCATTACTAGCTATAAAACGGCGATATCTCTTCAACCGGATTTAGTAGAAGCACACTGGAATTTATATGAATTATTCAGCAGTTCTGATAATTTTTCTGCTGCGCGTAAAGCTGCCGATTGCTATATAGAACACTGTCAAGGAGAAGGGCAATCAATGGCAGCGATCGCCTGGATTAGTGCCTATCTCAAAGCAGGCAGCGCTCAAAATGCCTACCACCATTTTTTAACCTTAGAGTCGCAAGTCCTGAAGAATTTAGATACTCTCTGCGATCGGGATATCCAACGCCTATATTACAACTGCTTTTATATCCTCACCAATATCCGCGATGATCTCCGCCAAAATTCTCACTTTTATCGCCAAATTTCTAAACGTTTTATTCCCACCTTACCGCGCTTCCAGACTCACCCGACCTCCCGTCATCTCCCCCGGCGTCTTGCTTCAACCCCGTTAAAAATTGGCATCATTTCCCCCCATTACAAGCGACATTCCGTGGGGTGGTGCAGTGCGGATATCCTGCGCGAGTTATCTCAACTCACCCCGGATCTGTATCTCTATGTCACAGGTCCTCTCCAACCGGACGATCGCACGACTATTTTTGAAAACTTAG
>CAYUEH010000309.1:4862-6796 GCA_964442465.1 uncultured Laspinema sp.
TGGATTCCTATCCCTATAATGGCGGAACTCATACCTTAGAAGCGTTATGGTTTAACCTCCCTTTGGTGACCCGTAGTGGGGAACAATTTCTCTCCCGAATGGGCTATTCTTTCTTACAAGCTATGGGAATTCAAGCGGGAGTGGCATGGAGTTGGGAGGAGTATGTGGCGTGGGGAGTTCGCTTCGGATGCGATCGCCACTTCCATCAGCAAATTCAACAGCAGTTAATCCAATCCAAAACACCGGAAACTCTCGCCCCCTTATGGAATCCTAAAAAGTTTGCTCAGGATATGTATCGTATTTTTGAACAGTTGCGTCAGTTGGAGAATTAGACATTAGAGTTTTATCCTCTCCTGGAACTAGAAACCGGGGTTTACACATATTTTGAGAACCACCCCTAAATGTAGAGGCGATTCGCGAATCGCCTCTACATTTAGAGGTAATGGACCAGAAACAATGGACCAGAAACCGGGTTTTTTCCCCAAAATTTTGCTGACTATCCAAGATTTTTGTAAAAACCCGGTTTCTTCAACCCTTGAGTTGGACTATTTAGCTAGAATTCCGGCTTATTAATGGTGAGAATCGTCACGGGATTTAAGGGAGAAAATCGGGTAAGATGAGCAATGGGAACGGAACGGGATAAATTCGCCTGTAAGATGCGATAATCCCACTGGCGTTCATTCACCCAATTTAATGCCTCATTTAGATGTTCTAAGGTGGCTAAGGCGATCGCCATTGTTCCTCCTTTGGCTAATTGTCCCCCACAAAACCCCAAAATCGTCCGCAATTGTCCCCCCGTTCCCCCAATAAAAATCCGCTGGGGAACCGGAAGTCGGTCTAAAATATCCGGGGCGCTACCATGAATTGAAATCACATTTCGCACCTGGAGACGTTGACAATTTTGCTCAATTAAAGTAATCCCAGCGCCGGTTTTTTCAATGGCATAAATTTGAGATTTGGGAAATAATCGCCCAATTTCAATGGAAACTGAACCCGTTCCCGCCCCAATATCCCAGACAATTTGACCGGATTGGAGTCCCAACTCCCCGAGGATGAGAATTCTAATTTCTCGCTTCGTCATCAAACCGGGGCGATCGCTAAAGGTTAAAAAGCTACTATCCGGTAATCCAAATGTGGGTAAATTCTGAATATCTAAGCTTTCATTATTACCAAACTGCCGCACCAAAACCACCACATTTAAGGAAGAAAAGGTTTGCGATTCTAAGGCGATAATATCATCGGTTTGCTGAACGGGAAAAGCCTGAATGCGCTCATCGGAACCGCCGAGATTTTCACAAACCCAAAAGTCATAACGACTGGGTAAATCCAATGATAACAGCAGACGCGCAATTGTACTGGGGCTATTTTTGCCATCGGTGAGAATGGCAACTTTGGATGCACCTTCCCGCAATCCGGTTAAAACTTCATCTAAGGTACGTCCATGTGCGCTGACAATTCGCGCATCTTGCCAGGGAACTTTAATGCGACTAAATGCTAATTGAATGCAGCTTAAATGGGGATGAAAATCAAGCTGATCCGCCGGAAGTTCCGCTAACAGTAACCGTCCTAATCCAAAAAATAACGGGTCACCACTGGTGAGAACCACCAGATTTCGGTCGGAGGGACTGTCTACTGAACCGGAATTCCAGCGCATTAACTGACGGCAGAGGGTTTTAAAAGTTAGCCCAATATCTTCGATAACCAGGCGTTCGGCTGGATGCAGGGGAAAATAACTCAAGTGGCGATCGCTTCCCACCAGAAGATTCGCCGATTCGATAATTTGGCGCACGGGTTCCGTGAGTCCCGCTATCCCATCCAACCCAATTCCGATTACATGAATCATCCGTTTATTTTCATTGCGATCGCCACTGAGTTTATACCATTAAACTTCAAAACATTGCTGTTTTTTTAAACAAGGAAGCGAGCAAGATGCT
>CAYUEH010000310.1:0-5115 GCA_964442465.1 uncultured Laspinema sp.
ATCTCCCCCATCTCCCCCATCCTCCCCATCCTCCCCATCTCCCCCATCCTCCCCAAGGATTCACCGGGGATGATACATTCGGGAAGGAAACGTTCGCAATTTTCCTCAAAACTATGACTGTCCTCCCCATCCTGCGATCGCCTTTAAAGCTATTCCTGCGTCTGTTATTGCCAAACCTGCTCTCCCTACTGCTGAGTCTGGGCCTCGGATTGGGTTGGTTGGGGTCCCCAGTTTTGGCGGAGACCCTTCCTACCGCTACTCTGGCGGCTCAATCGGTGACTGAAATTAAAGTCAGTTTAGGCAATCAGGCAAATGATCTGAAGTTTTTTCCCAGTCGCCTCGACTTTGTGGCCGGAAAGCAATATAAATTAGTCCTGGACAATCCCAGTCCTCAAAAACATTATTTCACCGCTAAAGATTTTGCCGATGCCAGTTGGACGAACAAAGTCGAAGCGGGGAATGTGGAAATTAAAGGGGCGATTCATGAACTTGAACTGAAACCTACCGCTGAGGCGGAATGGATTTTAACCCCCCTCAAACCGGGGACCTATCAGTTGCGCTGTACGATTCCGGGTCATGCAGAAGCGGGGATGACGGGAACGATTACTATCTCTGCTGGAGCCCAATCCGTATAAAGGACTAGAACAGGTAAAGGGTCAGTCCAGACCCTTTACCCTAGAACATTCTGGGGAAGTGGTGAATAATCTGTTAACTTAGATAAAGATTCTTAGATGCACAAGGGCGATCGCCGACAGGCGCAACGCTTGTTCTTATTTATTGATGTCCATATCCTAGTTACTTATCTCATAGATGAACATTCTTTCTAATCTGCTGCCTCAGCCTGTCAGTCAATCCCGTCCTAAAAAACAGCAACGCCGGGGGATTGAACTCAAGTCGAAGCGTGAAATCGATATCATGCGTCAGGCATCAAAAATTGTCGCTACGGTCCTCAAAGAAATTTCTGAAACAGTCCAACCGGGAATGACCACGGCTGATTTGGATGCTTATGCGGAAAAACGCATCCGGGAAATGGGGGCCACTCCGAGTTTTAAGGGATATCATGGTTTTCCTGCTTCGATTTGCGCCAGTGTTAATCAAGAGGTGGTGCATGGAATTCCCAATAAAAAGAAGGTCCTCTGTCTGGGGGATGTCCTCAAGGTGGATACCGGGGCTTATTTTGAGGGATTTCATGGGGATTCTTGCATTACGATCGCCGTGGGTGGGGAAACTTCTCCAGAGGCGGCCCACTTGATTCGGGCAGCAGAAGAGTCGCTTTATCAGGGCATTGAACAAGTCAAGGCGGGGAATTATCTGCTAGATATTGCCGGTGCGATCGAGGATTGCGTGAAGGCGAATGGGTTTAGTGTGGTGGAAGATTTCACGGGTCATGGTGTGGGTCGAAATCTTCATGAAGAACCCTCGGTGTTTAATTTCCGGACTCGGGAGATGCCGAATGTCAAACTGCGTGCAGGGATGACTTTGGCGATCGAGCCAATCGTGAATCAGGGTTCACGCCACACGAAGATTTTATCGGATAAATGGACGGCGGTGACGGTGGATAATTCTTTGTCTGCTCAGTTCGAGCATACAGTGTTGGTGACTGACCAAGGTTATGAGATTTTAACTGATCGCACCCAGGTATAGTTCTTCGGTTAGACTACGACTTGCCTCCTCCAGTCGGATGGAGGCTATTTTTTTGGGGGCGATCGCCCCTTATCCGCCGGGGTGGCCCTGAGACCGGGGCTTTTTTGAAAGCCTCCTGCTCATTCACCACAAATGTGGGACCAAACATCGGGTTTTTGGCCTAAATTGAGTCTAGATTCAGCAAAAATTTTATCAAAAAACTCGGTGGGTCTGACCCTTCCTGGACCCCTCTCCTAGATTGACCCAACCCTTCAAGAATCGGGGATCACTTGTGCAATGGGCCGATCGCCTTTTGGGTGGGTTTCTGATTCGACCCTAAAGCATCGGTACAGGATTAAATCCCCGGGACAAAAAACTAGGTTTATAGCCTCCAGATAATTGCTGATGGTTACAAATGATGTCAATAAACCCGGTAGTCTTCCCCATTCTGGATCTCCGGACTCCGGTGAGAACATTCGCGGTTAATCTTTAACTCTTTTCAAACCCATCTCAACATTAAAGAGATTGTCAATCCAGATCCGGCCTTGAAAAATTTTATCGAGTAGGGTATAGTATGATGAGTTCTGTCTTCAAAATTTTTTAAGATTCCCCGGGAAACCAAACCAATGGGAAAGTGATATAATCCGGTAAATGAAAGGCGATCGCTGAGTTCGTTCAAACCGAGCTTCAGCATCTTAGAGTATAGCATCTCGCTCAATTCAATAATAGGGTGTATGGGGGAAAAGCGATTGTGCAAGCTAAACTGCTAGGAAACTGGAACTGGGGCATCCGATGGGCGCAGATTGTTATGCGCGAACTGTTGGTGAATTGGTTATTCATCAAAAGTGAGATATGGGTCGGAGTTGTACCCGGATTGATTTTTCTATGTGTTGCCTGGAATTCGCAAGAATCGCCAACCGGAGAATTACTGCCGGTATTAGCCTGGGGAACACTGTACTTCTTGTTTTATACCTATACATTTTGTGTGGCAAACCAAATGATGGGGGTGGTGGGCGATCGCATTAACCAAAGAGATCGGCCCCTGTGCCGGGGACTGATTTCCTATCAGGGAGCCAAGCGGCGCTGGATTGCCAGCATGGTAGGCTTTTCCGTGGTAGGATGGCAGTTAGGGGTGTTTGAATGGACCCTGCTTTGGCAACTTTGTATCACTTTTCTCACCTTTGGGCGATTGGGGGTAGAGTGGCCCACGAAACACTTCTTTTTAGGACTCGGAGCGATCGCTCAAATGGCAGCAGCATGGCAGGTCGTTGAACCCATTAACCTGGTGAAATGGACTTGGATCTTATTAGTAGCAATTCTTTGTAGCGCTGTTGTCGGCATTCAAGACCTGAGCGATCAGGAGGGAGATGTGGCAACGGGGGTGAATACATTTGCCGTAACCTTTGGCAATGTAGGTAGCCGAGTTATCCTGGGTATCGGATTTTTGCTGTTGCCTTTAGCCATTCATGTGGGACTGTTGATGCCATCGGGTTTGAACAACCATTTACTACCCTGGGCGATCGCCCAAACTCTTGCTAGTTGGGTCGTGGCTGTCCGGGTAATTCTCTATCGATCGCCCACTGCCGATCGCGACACCTACTTACTGGCTTTAGCTTGGTATTACATCGTTTTAGGGAGTGCCATCGCTGTATTGTAGTCAGATTCGACGCTCATTCACCGCTAAAACAGACCAGAGCGATCGCCAATCATCGGCGATCATTTTTTTGCCCTATTTTCTATCGGGAAACCTCACGCTTCCCCCCATAGAAAATAGGGGGATTTTCTATTCGGGGGGGAAGGAGAATTCCCCGAAATCAGAATCAGGTCTGATTTCTTCTAAATTCCCGGAAATCTTTATAAATCAACCCAACCTAGTGGAGTCTCCGAAGATCCCCGGTGAAACCCCACGTTGGCATCCTCGGTTCAAGAGGCGATCGCCAACAGTGACGATTGATAAACTGTCTACTTCAATGCACACCCAGGGGAATCCAGATTGTAAAGTAAACCATGAGCACGCTTGGCAACAATCAAAGCTAAATTGGGTAGGTTGCATCAACGGCCCCACGCCGAAGGAGTGCTCAATGACAAGATAGAGAAGAAGAAGGCGATCGCAAGAGAAGCAACCATGAATAAACAGGATTTAGCATTTACACCGGCTTTGGAACAAGCGCAACTGATTCGGACCAAACAACTCTCGCCTTTAGAACTAACCCAACTTTATTTAGACCGCATCGAAACCTTAGATCCCAAGCTGGGTAGCTATTTTACCGTCACCTCAGAATTAGCCTTAGCCGACGCCCAAGCCAAAACGGAACAACTCGCCACAACGGATCCGGATACCCTACCCCCATTCTTTGGCATCCCCATATCCATCAAGGACCTCACCGCCGTGGCGGATATGCCCTGTAGCTATGGCGTGGCGGCCCTGCGAGATAAATTACCCAGTCACGATCGCGCTGTAGTAACCCGCATCAAACAAGGGGGATTTGTCCTCTTAGGGAAAACCGCTACATCCCAATTAGGCAGTCTTCCCTTCACCGAACCCGCAGGATTTCCACCCACCCGTAATCCTTGGAATTTAGACTACAGCCCAGGGGGGTCCAGTGGAGGAGCCTCCGCCGCCCTCAGTGCGGGATTATGCGCGATCGCCCAGGCATCCGATGGCGGGGGTTCCCTCCGGGGTCCCGCTGCTTGCTGTGGATTAGTCGGCATCAAACCCGCCAGAGGTCGAGTCTCCCTAGCGCCCCTAGGAGATTGCGTCAATGGATTACTGACTCATGGAGCAATCACCCGCACCGTTGCCGATGCCGCTGCCATGCTGGACCTGATTTCCGGTTATGTTCCCGGAGACCCTTACTGGCTTCCCGACCCTGAACCCTCCTTTCTGGCTCATGCCACCGCCAAAACCGTAAAACCCTTGCGAATCGCCTTCGCCACCAAGATTGACCCGATTGGAGAAGCCGCCCCTTCAGGTCAGCAGGCGGTCCTAGACACGGTGCAACATCTGGAAGAGATGGGACACGCGATCGAACAAATTTCCCTAGACTTAACCGACTTACTCCAACCCCTCACCGCCATCTGGGTCAGTGGCGTCTCCTTTTCCGGGATGCCTAAAGAGATTCTGCAACCCATCAACCAGTGGTTTTTAGAACGCGGACAACAGGTAACCAGCGGTCAATACCTGCAAGCTGTCGCCCAAATGCAGATGTTTTCTCGGCGGATTGTAGCGTCTTTGGAGCAATATGACGCCCTGGTATTACCCGTGTTTATGAGTCCGACCATTCGGGTTGGAGAATGGGCGAATCTCAGTCCGGAAGAGATTCTGCACAAGAGTTTTGAATGGGTAGCACCCTGTCCCTTATTTAATGCCACAGGTCAACCGGCGATCGTCATTCCCGCAGGATTTTCCGCCGGTTTACCCGTAGGGGTCCAGCTTGTAGGCCGTCCCGCAGGAGAAGCCCCCCTCTTCACCTTAGCCGCTCAACTCGAAGC
>CAYUEH010000310.1:5215-6795 GCA_964442465.1 uncultured Laspinema sp.
CATTTTCCTAAAACCAGAGAAAATGTGGTATAATCTTATGGTGTGAGCCTCACCCAACAGTGCTGTCCTTTCACTCTAAAGACACAGATGCTTAAAACAACCTTAATTACAGGCTCGATTCTCCTGGGATTTCTGTATATCGGATTTGGTGATCAAGTCACCTTTTTGCCACAAGAAATGCGGACAACCAGCACCCAAACTCGCACCCGCCTCACGGAATTTGGCATCGGACTCATTCCGAACTGGGTTTCTAACACTAGAGAGAAACCCGGTTCGTTTGAGCGAACAGAAGAACAACTTCAGCAAGAACAAGAGGGTCGGTGATGGAATCCCAGGCTTCTTCCCCAACCCTTGAACCATTCCCTTGCACCACAGACGCCCTCTAAGCGCGTCTGTGGTTTTGATTTTGCGACTACATCGGCTTATTTTTTCTTCAGCCAGCTAAACATCGCGCGCAAATCTTTTCCGACTTCCTCAATGGGATGTTCAGCTTCTTGTCGGCGCATGGCGGTAAATCCAGCTTTACCGGATTGGTTCTCTAACACAAATTCCCGAGCAAATTGTCCCGTTTGAATTTCCTTGAGAATTTTCCGCATTTCGGCGCGGGTGGTATCGGTGACGATGCGAGGACCGCGCGTGTAGTCTCCATATTCGGCAGTATTGGAGATACTGTCGCGCATGGTGGCGAGTCCACCTTCCACAATCAAGTCAACAATCAGTTTGACTTCATGCAGACATTCAAAATAAGCCAATTCGGGCTGATATCCCGCTTCCACCAAGGTTTCAAACCCGGCTTTAATTAAGGCACTGAGGCCCCCACAAAGCACCGCTTGTTCCCCAAACAGGTCGGTTTCGGTTTCTTCGCGGAAGGTCGTTTCTAGGATACCGGCGCGGGTGCCGCCAATGCCTTTAGCATAAGCCATTGCCCGATCGCGCGCTTGACCCGTGGCATCTTGATACACCGCAAATAATGCCGGAACCCCTTCTCCCTGTTCATAAGTCCGACGGACCAAATGTCCCGGTCCTTTCGGTGCCACCATCACCACATCCACATCATCCGGGGGGACAACTTGTCCAAAATGAATGTTAAAACCGTGGGCAAAACACAGTACATTGCCTGCGCTGAGATTCGGCTCAATTTCATGTTTATAAACTGACTTTTGGACCTCATCCGGCAACAAAATCATAATCCAATCAGCAGCTTTCGCGGCGTCAGCAACGCTATGGACGGTCAATCCGGCGTCTTTTGCTTTGGTGGCTGATTTGCTGCCCGGATACAGCCCGACAATGACGTTCATGCCACTATCTTTCAGGTTGAGGGCGTGGGCGTGACCTTGAGAGCCATAACCAATAATTGCAATGGTTTTTCCGGCTAATAGGTCCAAATTTGCGTCTTCGTCGTAGTACATCCGGGCCATAAACAGACGTCTCCTTCCAGCAAGCTTCGTAAATATTGCAAACTTCATATTGTATCAGATAAGGGGAAAGATTCCAAGGTTCTGTTTCGTTTTTCAACGGCAATTGTAGGGTGGGCACTGCCCACATTAGTTGCGGTGGGCAGTGCCCACCCTACAATTGCT
>CAYUEH010000311.1:0-2332 GCA_964442465.1 uncultured Laspinema sp.
CATCCACCGGGCAATCCAGGGGGAAACTGGCAGTCAGTTGATTGCCAATGAACAAGGCATTTCGGCGATCGTTGCCTATGCCCCCATTCCCGACTTAAATGGGGCAGTTTTGACCCAACTGGAGGTCCGACAACTGCGCGCATCCTACCTACCCGGTCCCGCGATCGCCACGGGAGTTGCCTCCCTGATCATTTGCGCCGCAGGTATCCTGTTTGTCTACCAAGGTAACCGCCTCCTTACCCTGGAAAAGCGCAATTCTCAACAATATCAAGCCATGTTAGAAGCGGCCCCCGAGGGGACCATTGCCATCACCGATGGCGGTAAAATTTACTGGATGAATACCGCTGCTTTAGAACTCTTTGGCTATACCGAATCCGAATTACAAGGGGAAAATTTGAAACGGTTGATTCCTTGGTTAATGCAGCAAGAAATTGACGCCTATTTGACCCTATTTCTGAACACTCGTCAAATGCCCGGGGAGAGCAATTCGGCTTATGAATTAGTCGGACAGCGTAAAAATGGCACAACCTTTCCCATCGAACTGGCGATCGCTCATGTTCTATTACCCCAAAGACAACTCTACACCCTGTTTGTCCGCGACATCACCGAACGCAAACGCGCCCAGGAAAAATTGCAAGAAAGCTACAATCTATTGCAAGCCATTTCCGAAGGGACAACCGATAGTATTTTTGTTAAAGACCTTCAGGGTCGCTATCTCTCCATTAACTCTGCCGGAGCCCAGGCAATGGGCAAGCCCATCGATGAAATCTTAGGCAAAAATGATACGGAATTATTATCTCCAGAAACGGCGCGACAACGGATGAAAAATGACCATCGGATTTTGTTGGAAGGGGAAACTCAGCTTTTAGAAGAAGAAATCGTCCCCTTGAATGCAGATTTGCCTTTATCTCAACCCCGAACCTATTTAACTTCAAAAACCGTTTATCGTTCTGCCCAAGGTTATGCCATTGGATTAATTGGCGTCGCCCGGGATATTAGCGATCGCGTTGAAGCCGAAACCGCCTTGCGCGACACCGTGGAAAGACTGCATCGCACCTCCAGGGAATTGCAGGAAAAAAATCAGCAACTCCAAACCACCTTAACTCAACTACAACAGACTCAAACCCAGTTAATTCAATCTGAAAAAATGTCTTCCCTGGGTCAAATGGTAGCAGGAATTGCCCATGAAATTAATAACCCAGTGAATTTTATTTCCGGAAATTTGGGATATGTGCGCGATTACCTACAAAACTTACTAGATTTAGTCGAACTCTACCGACAACAGTATGGGGAAACAGACCCGATAATTGCCGATAAACTTGAAGACATAGAATTCGATTTTTTGCAAGAGGATTTGCAGAAAATTTTGGGTTCCATGAAAGTCGGAACCGATCGCATCCGAGGCATTGTCCGTTCACTCCGCACCTTTTCCCGCCTGGATGAAGCAGAAATGAAGCAAGTGAATATTCACGAAGGCATCGAAAGCGCCTTGTTGATTTTACAAGGTAGACTGAAGGGCACCGTTGAGCGACCCGAAATTAAAATTATCCCAGAATTTGGCATACTCCCGGCAGTGGAATGTTATGCTGGACAACTGAATCAAGTGTTTATGAATCTCCTGAATAATGCGATCGATGCTTTAGAGCAAAAGTACAACCGCAAGTTACGAGAAATCCCCCCGGAATCCCCCACCATTCGCATTCTCACCTCCGTCACCGGCGATCGCGTGACAATTCGCATCATCGACAATGGTCCCGGCATGACCCCAGAAACCCAATCCCGCCTCTTCGACCCCTTTTTCACCACCAAACCCGTCGGCAAAGGCACGGGATTAGGGCTTTCTGTTTGCTATCAAATTATTGTAGAAAAACATCAAGGTAAAATCTCCTGTCACGCCAATCCAGATTTAGGGGCTGAATTTGTGATAGAAATTCCCATTTTTCAAGGGTTGACTTAAATTGCTTTAACCCGACCCGCAGCGTCAAGCCTGGGGCTACACGGACGAAGCCTGCCTAAGCGCTGGCGCGCAGGCTACGCCAAACGCAGGCTATCACCCTTTAGTGTGCGGGTTTTTATTTTCAAATTAAACCCTAAATGTAGAGGCGATTCGCGAATCGCCTCTACATTTAGGGATGATTTTCCTAGTTTATTGAATAGCCCGCGCAGGCGGGCTTCGTCCGTATAGTCCCAGGCTTGACGCTGCGGGTTATTTAATGAATTAACCCGCATTAACCCCAGCAATCGGAATCTGCACCTCACTGAGTTTAATAGCTTCCGGAGTCATCGGAGAATTGTACAACAACCGGCGAGGCGGACCGATGATCGCATACTC
>CAYUEH010000311.1:2432-5383 GCA_964442465.1 uncultured Laspinema sp.
CGCACTTCAACCGGGGTTGTCATGGCAATTTGATTGGTACTAATATGCTGATATAACGGATTAAAAGCAACTTGGCTGGCTTGTTGAGGATTCCCCGAATGGCTGTAAGTCACCGCCCGATACTCGGGATACTCTTTCACTTCGATCGCCCCAGGTGGGGTAGGATTGGGAAAATCATGGGGTAAAGATGCAGACATGATGGATTTTTAAACTTAAGAGTTCAGGGGTTTAGAATGAGCAATTTCAGGTAAAATAAACTCTAATTCTGTTGTCAGGACCGAAAACTATGAAAGGACTCTGGCTAGAAAATCAGCAATTACAACTGCGATCGCAACTTCCCATCCCCGAACCCCCAGAAGGCGAAGCCCTCATCCGAGTTTTACGGGCAGGAATCTGCAATACTGACCTTGAACTGCTGCGGGGTTATTATCCCTACAGTGGCATTTTAGGCCATGAATTCGTCGGTGTGGTGGAACGCGGACCCGAATCCCTGCAAAATCAGCGCGTTGTCGGAGAAATTAACGCCTATTGCGGAGACTGTCGGTTTTGTCGCAAGGGACAACCCACCCACTGCGAAAATCGCACCGTGTTGGGAATTGTCAATCGCAATGGCGCTTTTGCCGAATATTTGACCCTGCCCGTGAAAAACCTGTATGCGGTGCCGGATACAATTACAACGGATATGGCAACCTTCACCGAACCGATCGCCGCTGCCTTAGAAATTCAGGAACAAGTTCCCATCACCCCAGGCGATCGCATCTTAGTGGTAGGCGATGGCAAATTAGGGCAGTTAGTCGCCCAAACCCTCGCCCTCACAGGTTGTGACTTGCTGGCAGTCGGGCGACATCGGGACAAACTGGAGAATTTGGAGTCCCTAGGCATTAAAACCGGATTCGCCGATGCCGTTACAGACCGCCAATTTGATATCGCCGTGGAATGTACCGGCAACCCCGAAGGATTTACCATTGCCCGTCGCGCCTTACGTCCCCGGGGCACTCTCGTCCTCAAAAGCACCTATGCGGGTCACCTCACCCTAGATATCTCGTCCCTGGTGGTGGATGAAATTACCCTAATCGGGTCCCGTTGCGGTCCGTTTCCTAAAGCCCTAGAGCTTCTAGCACAAAACAAGCTAAATGTCAACCCATTAATTCAAGCCAAATATCCCCTCGACGAGGCGATCGCCGCCTTTGACCACGCCCAACAGCGAGGGGTTTTAAAAGTGTTGTTAGAAATTAGCCCATATAGCGCTTCTCATCTCCATAAGGTACAGACCCTCACCCCAAACCCCTCTCCCAGAACGGGAGAGGGGCTTTGAAAAGTACCTCATCAGTCCGGGAACCGCTATAGAATGACCAAAAACTCTTAAGCCCCCCTTTCTAAGGGGGGTTGGGGGGATCAATCCAAAATTTTGCAAGAGGTCTAATCACCAATGACCAATAACCAATCACCCCTCTCGAAAATCCCCACAATCGATCGCCTCTTCCGACATCGCCCGAGTGGGATGGACGGGACATTTCAACCGAGGGTCATTGGTAAAAAAGACGCAATAGGCACAGGGAATCTGGTGCATTCGCTTGGCATTGGTCGTTGCTGATGCGATCGCACTCAAAAAACTCCACCCCACCAACATCACGAGAACCCAAGCACTCACAAAGCAAATCGGCACTAAAAATGGCTCAATTGCCCGAGTCAGAGAGTACAGCAGTTGGAACACAGGCCCCTACTCCAATGGATGACAACGCTAATAGACTTCTTGCAAAATTCTAAAAAGCCCCCCTTCTTAAGGGGGGTTGGGGGGATCTCTCCCGTATTTTGCAAGAGGTCTAATGAATCCCGATTATACGATCGCAACGGCAGAGTCTCCCCCATCCCACGGCAGAGTCTCCCCCAGACTGAGCTAAAATTGAACTTTCCCCCAGTTCCCGATTAAATCCAATCAGGGAAAACTGGCCAGTGCATCCATAGCATCGAGGGGCTAAAAGCCTATGGCATCTCAAGTTCACCTCCCCTATTTTGACCGGATTTTAGACCTATTAAACGACCAAAATCAACAGGCGATCGCCGCATTTGGTCGTCACGTCCATTGGGGATACTGGGAAGACCCCAAGCGCGCCGATGGGACCCTTCCCGACTTTGCCAACGCGACTGAACAACTCTCCCGGAAGGTTTGCGATGCGGGAAACATCACCGACGGATTAAAAATTCTCGATTGTGGTTGTGGATTTGGGGGCACCATCGCCAGTCTCAACGAACGGTTTTCTAACTTAGAACTGGTGGGAGTTAATATTGACGAACGCCAACTGGAAAGAGCGCGATCGCAAGTCCAACCCCTCAACCAAAATGCCATCTCCTTCGTCTGTGCCGATGCCTGCAACCTACCCTTTGAAGACAACTCCTTTGATGTCGTCCTCGCCGTCGAATGTATCTTCCATTTTCCCAGTCGAGAGACCTTCTTTCAAGAAGCACACCGAGTCTTAAAACCCGGAGGACACCTCGCCATTTGCGATTTTGTCCCCCTAAAAATCAGCCTCCCCCTCATGCAATTTCTGGATAAATTTTTGCAATCATCAGTCCAGAAAACCTACGGATTAGTCCAGAGTAACTTCTCCTTATCCACCTATCAAACCCTCGCCCAAACCACCGGATTTATCCCCAGAATCACAGAAGATATCACCCGAAATACCTTACCAACTTATCCCCTAGTTCGCCAACTCTGCCGCCAAAATGGAGCAGCCGAAACCGCCAAAATTACCGCCGGTGCAGAGTTAGTCAGCAAATTAGGAATTACCCGCTATTTAATTCTTTCCTTTGAGGCCATTGACCCCTAAACGAGTTCTAATCTGTACAAATCGCACCTGCCGAAAACAAGGTTCCCAAAAAGTCCTCGCCGCCTTTCAATCCTTACCCATTGCTGATGTCACCATTGAAAGTAGTAGCTGCTTAGGACAATG
>CAYUEH010000311.1:5483-6778 GCA_964442465.1 uncultured Laspinema sp.
GGGATAAAAGTTGCTTTTCTGGTTCCGATAGGAAAGCCAACGGTTGCTGTAAAATATCTTTCAAATCTTGAGGAAATAATAAAGGCTGATTTTGTAACACTTGGGTCACAGTTAAGCCTAACTCAACCATGAAATTAGCCACAGTTTTTAACCATAAGGGATTGCCTTGATAATGGTTAATGAATCGTGAGCCGTTTTCTTCGGTTTCTAATCCTTGTTCGGCAATAATTTGGTGAGCGGATGCAGTGTCTAACCCGGTCAAGATTAAGTTAGGCGTATTTGGGTGTTTAAGTTGAGCAATTTCTCGCGGGGCTTCCCAACCAATCAAGAGAAAACAACTTTGATGCGATCGGTCTTTAATTTGTTTAAAGAAATTGCGATAATCCTCATAGTTGGGTTGATACTGACCGGCCAATTCTCCTCGCCTAAACAGGTAATTGATATCATCTAAAATAATTAAACAGCGATGATTTTGTAAATATTTCATGAGGGGTAGCCGTGAAGTGTGATTACCCCCCTCCGTAAAAAAATCCGTTAAATTGGTTTGCAATTGGGCGACAGTGGGGCAAGTTTCCAGGCTACGCCAAATCACATATTCAAATTCAGGCTTAATTTCTTCTACAAGTTTTATCCCTAGGGCGGTTTTGCCCATCCCTATGATGCCAGTAATAGTTAACAGTTGTGCCTTTTCTGTGAGGATTGATGTTTTGAGGCGATCGAGTTCAGCAGTACGATTATAGAATCTGCCTAACTTGGGCATTTCACTTAAATCGTGATTACAATTTGGCGCTTGTTGGGGGCTAGATGTTGCTTGATTTTCAGGGTTTTGGTTGGGTGTATCTGGAGGGTGTCTGGCTTCTCCACAAAAGTTAATGCTACCAGCTTGAACGTGATCTTGTACAACATTTGAAAATAAGGAGATTTGGAGCCTCTTTATTGTCGAGCAAAAATTGGATTTCTTGACCTCTTCTCCCAACTCCTCTGAAAGCGTCTGCCATAATTTTGCTCCAACATCCCGAACATAACTCTCGTTACAGTGCTTCTCCTGGGCAATTTCGCTGTATTTCTTGCCTTGCAGAGTTCCTCGGGCGATCGCCTGCTGCAAGTCATCAAGGTGTTGCCCCGTCTTAGCAAACACCAGAGCGTCAGTGAGTTTTAACACTTCATCAAGATTCATGGAGTCGGGTAGATTTCGTGATTTTCCGTATTATACCCAACATTTCCTAACATTTACCAACAAATTCTGGCATTTTCCAACATTTTTGACGCGGTAGAGTTGGAATTGGCGACAAAAT